>CAZLRK010000001.1:0-113116 GCA_964561845.1 uncultured Desulfobacterales bacterium
ACAACATGGTGATTTTACAATACTTTGTTAATTGAACCTACAAAGATGGGTTAGCAAGTTCTAACACAGCGATGAGTGCGTATTGATTTTTTTTCGTTACGCGCATCCCATTCTCTTTATAATTGAATGTTATCAATTTTTAAGATTAAAAAATAGTTTCAATTCTATTGATTCTTATGGCATTATTTTAGTATTTTCTTTCGAACCCCTGCAATCTCTTTCCGTACCTCTGCAATGGAGTATTTTGATTCACATTCGGAGCAAAGATGACTGTTTTTACCGCTAGGATTAAGGCCGCAATTAACGCACATTCCCTTTTCCATATGTGCTTTTTGGTCTTTGTTCCATTTCAATGGTTCGGCGGTAGGTATTTTTTCGCCGTTTCTTTTTGCTCGAAAAAAGTCGGAATATTTCATACACTTATTAATTATAATTTTGCGAGCGGCTATTCAGCTTATATTAAAAAGATTGTAATAGTTCACCGGTAGAAAAATATTTGACAGGCTAATCAGTTAATATCTCCTTGAAACAATATGATTTAAACCGATTATTTCATCGTTTCGTTTAAAAATTTCGTTAGTCTGTTTTGGTATTGTGACTTCTGTAACTATTGGGGCGATATCTCTTGTGGTTTTTCAGAAATTGCATCGCCGTTTGACTTCAACTTTCCCATTGCCTTAGCCAGTTCTATTAATACCCCAAATCCTTCTTTAACTTCTGAATTAAAACCAGCCGAAACCAGGCCGATCGGGCCAATTTTTTTAGTATCTTTCAGATCAATGCTGGTAAATACCTCAATAGTTTTTTCAAGGAGTGTCATTACCTGTGGGTCGGAAAGCTTCTTGGCTAAACCAAGAAGTCCGACCATGCCGTCCCCGATTTGATCTATGTCTTCCGGGCTGTATGCTTTAGCAACTTTAGCTCGGACGTCCATCATAGCCTTGATGACTCGCAAGACACCTCGTTGCTCGAGATCATCTAGGTATTTTATGGCCTGGGGTACTGAAGATATAAGCAAAGGCTCTATGTCTAAAGCAAATTCTGTAATATTGTTAAGTTGTCTTAAAGCAAAGTTAAGGTTTCGAATGCTGCGCATGCCCTGCTTTATTAACTTAAAAAGATCCTCCAATTGAAAACCGGCCTCAACCTCTTGCAATTCATCGATTAATATCTGAAAAGCATGATTGCTCAAAGGTATAAAATCGTCCCTGAGCTCTATTAGTTTGTCAGCGGTTTTAGTTATGGGGGTAATTTGTGCTTTTATATCTTCAAGGTGTTGTAGAATCAATTCTTCATTTGTCATGGCTACCTCCTATTTTGTTTCCACCCGCGGCCAATTTTTTCCTGCCATTGTCATCTGGGGTTCCAGAGGTAAATCTTGACCGGTAAGCAACATATTCCAGTATACCCACTTGAACATCATTTTGCCCCAGTAGTTGAAATTACTCTCTCCGACCAGTTCAAAAGGCCCAAGGCCCGGGAATGGATATTTCCCGGGAAGTGGCTCTGTTTTATAATTAAAATCAATCAAGTATGCTTTATCATACCCTGAAACTATAAAACAAGTTGCATGGCCGTCAAAAATAGGCTCCGGTTCTTCATTATCGATTTCGCGTACCAGATTTTTTGTGATAACTTCGGCTTCATAGTGTGCAACGGAACCGGCCTTTGAAGTGGGGACGTTGGTAGCATCTCCAACCACGTAAATATTATCATATTTTTCAGCCTTGAGAGTATGATGATCTGTAAAAACATATCCGGTGCCGTCTCCCATATTCGAATCTTCAATGAATTGAGCGCCTAAATTCGGCATTGTATTGACCATAATATCGTATGGGATTTTATCTCCTTTTGCAGATATTAACGTATTTTCCTCCTGGTCAACTTGGACTAAATCAAAATTTGGTGTGATTTTTATTTTCTTTTCTTCTGCCGAGGTTGTCATAATTTTAGTTGCTATCGGTTTTGTAAAAATACCGGTGTTAGGTGTAATAAACTCGATTTCAATATTGTTTCGAACCCCATTGACCCTATAGAACCAATCAACCATATAAATAAATTCAATTGGGGCGACCGGACATTTGTGGGGCAATTCAGCAATGTTCATCACAAACCGCCCTGATTTGAAGTATTACATCTTCTTTTGCAGTGCAAGCGCTCCTTCCAACGTAAAGAAAGTATGCACGTTTCCTGCAGGATCCGTCTTCCATTCCTCCAGCCCTTCAATTTCCTCGGGAGCAATGCGGCAACCGGTGGCGATGATCAGCCAGTCATAATCATATTTTTCTTTTTTTCCTTCAACGTGACGATTGTCGGGATTAACTCCTACAATTTCATCAACGACAAAATTGACTCCATCAGGAATGAAATCCCTCTTTGGTTTCATACAGTCTTCGGCAGTATAAATGCCGAACGGAATGAACAGCCAACCTGGCTGGTAATGGTGCATCTCATCATTGTCGATGATAGTTATATTCCATTCCAGTGGATTTAGCATTTTACGGAGTTTTGCCGCACACATTGTCCCACCAGCACCTGAACCAAGAATAAGTATTTTTTTCATAATCCCTCCAAATTAATTTATATTACCCTTTATAAATCTTAATATAATGCTTTGCATGATAACACCAAGTATGATACCACTAAGTATGATACCACTAAGTATAATACCACAAAGTGAAATACCACTAAGTGAGATGCCACTATTGACCAAATTTTCAAGGATGTCAAGAAAAAATTTTTATTGATATTTTTTATCTATTATAGGAATATTTTTGGAGAAGTGAGCTGTTTCATGAGTTATAATCTATTGAATAACTATTATAATAAAGGTTAAATGAAAAAATGATGGTTGATGCTATTCCTTCAAAAGAAATTGATAATTGGATAAAAGGTCATCTTTTTAATGCTGTTCCCATGGGTATTGCAATCATCGATCGAGAGTTCGATATTGTTTACGCTAACAGTGCTTTTGAGGATGTTTTCGGTTCTTGGCAAAATAGAAAATGTTATAAGATCTATAAAAACCTTGATACCGCTTGTCCTGATTGTAAAAGTGCCCAAGCCTTTAAAGACGGAACATGCAACATAAGCCATCATGTGGGATATGATAAGAATGGACAAATGACTCAATACATCAATCACACTACGCCGATAGTTGATGCAGTTGGAAATATTTCGTACATTGCCATAATGACAACCGATATTACTGAATCAGAGCAAATTCGAGTGGAATATGAGCTCTTATTTGACCAAGTCCCATGTAACATTTTGTTAATTGACCGAAATTTCAGAATAATAAAAATCAACAACCGGATGAGAGAAATGCTTGGTGATCTTGAAGGAAAATACTGTTATAAAAGTTTAAAAGGACTAGAACATAAATGCAATGAGTGTACCGCTAGACAAACCTTTGCTGACGGACAACTTCATACCGGTCATCACATATGGAAATCAAAAACCGGAAGAATCATCGACATGCATGTTATTACCGTGCCGTTGGCTTTAGAAGACAAAAGCTTTAATATGGTTATGGAAATGGCCGTGGATATTACCCAAACGTTAAGTTTGGAAGACAGATTACGATTTGCCCACAAATTCTTAGAAACCGTAGTGGCCACTTCTATTGATGGTTTATTTGCTATAAACGAAAAGGGAAAAATAACCATCTTTAATCCTGCTGCGCGTAGATTCTTCGGTGTCGATAATGATCAGATAATTTCAAGAGAAGACCTTGCGCTAATGCTTCCTAAAGGTTTTTTAGCGAAGGTCTCCAAAGGCTCGGAACACGTATATCTTCCTGAAACAAAAGTACAGACAATTGGTGGAGATAAATTTCCAGTTCGACTGGTAGGCAATCAGCTCCTTTTAGAGGATAAGCATTTGGGTATGGCATTTTCCGTCCAGGACCTTCGCCCCATTAAAAAACTTGAAAAGGAAAAGTTGGAAGCAGAACGATTGGCTGCTGTAGGACATACTGTTGCAGGATTAGCACATGGTGTTAAGAACCTTATAACTGCTCTAGAGGGCGGTATGTATATGTTAAAAAGTGGGTTAAGTAAAGGGGATGTCAGTCGCCTTCAAAAAGGTATGGATATGTTGTATCGCAATATTAATCGGATTTCGATGTTTGTTAAGGCTTTTTTAAACTTTTCAAAAGGTCGCGAAATACAAGCCCAATTAAACAATCCTGCAGAAATTGCTCAAGAAGTTGTTGAGTTATACGCAGCCAAAGCTGAGGAACTTGGCATTGAACTCAAGAATGAACAGATAAGAGATATTAAACCGGCCGTAATAGATTACGAAAGTATGCATGAATGCCTGACTAACTTGATCGGCAATGCCATTGATGCTTGCCGTGTAAGTGAAAACAAAAAAGGATGTCGTGTGATCGTACGAACTTATGAAAGAGATAACATCATTAATTACGAGGTGATCGATAATGGATGTGGTATGGACTACGAAGTTAAGAAAAAGGTTTTTACTAGTTTTTTCACGACCAAAGGTCTTGGTGGCACCGGACTAGGGTTGCTAATGACGAAAAAAACCGTTCAAGAACATGGTGGAACCATAAAAGTTACTTCTAAACCAAACCAAGGTACTTCCTTTCGTATCCGCTTGCCTCGCAAACGTCTGCCGAAACTAATGGGAAATTAGAAATATTGTAATGGGTTATCACGGAGTAGGCATTTCAGTTATTCACCTAAATTTCTTTTGACAAATTAGTGCTTGAAAGATATAGTACTTATACTGAATTTGAGTAAAAGGGGGCGCTTTGCAAAGGTCTACCTTAACGATGGGTTGGCTTACCATTATTAAAAACAATTATGAAAGCAAAGAAGAAAATTTTGGTCGTAGATGACGAAGAAGACATTGTGGTCTATATATCTGCGATCTTTGAAGACAATGGCTACGAAACCATATCTGCCGAAGACGGAGATCAGGCTTTGAAGTTGGCTAAAACAGAAAAACCTGATCTAATTACCCTGGATATCACTATGCCAGAGCAATCCGGGATTCGCGTATATAGGCAATACCGAACAGATCCGGAATTAAAAGAAATTCCAGTTATCATTATTACGGCTACCGGCGAATCTATGGATAACTTTGCAGAGGATATTAAAGGGTTTCAAAGTCCGGAAAGTTTTATAAACAAACCGGTTGATCAGGAAGAATTGCTGGCGAGAGCAAAGGATCTTTTATCCAAATAATTATTGATTGAAGTTCTCTTATATCCAGTTTATTTTTAAAGGAATTTTTGTAACATTTAATTGATTCTTAACAAGTTTTATGTAATAACAACTACCCATCAATCAAATTCAAAAAGAAAAGGAGTTAAATAATGGCAAGGGCATTGGAGAAGACAATTTTAGTAGTTGACGACGAACCGGATGTACGCAATTTTTTAGCTACCTATCTAGAGGATGCAGGATTCAACATTGAAACCGCAATTGACGGTACCGAAGCCTTGGAGAAGGTAAAAGCCAATATTCCAGATTTGATTACTCTCGATATGGTTATGCCGAGAAAATCGGGAATTCAAGTCATGCGTACTTTACGAGACAATAAGGAATGGGCAACAATTCCCGTCATTGTAATAACTGCTCATGCACGTGATGAACTTGGAAGTGAAGACATTAAGGAATTTAGCGCCTTTACAACCAGGCACCGTCCGAAATTTATCATGGAAAAACCAATAACTCCAGCAAAACTACTAAAAACTATTGGGGAAATCCTCGATGTTGAAATCGAAGTAAAAGAAGAAAAACCAGGATCTCAAATTGACCAACGGCAAAATATAAAAAGCCTGATCGATAATACAGATCCAGAGACCATAAAAAAAATATCTGAACTGCTTAAAAACAAATGATAACGGCAAATTTCTACTTAAATTATGATGAATTCGTAAAAAGTCGAATTCATCAGGTTTTAGGTTTTAAGTGTTAGGTTTGAAGTTATGGTATTTCAACCCTTTCACTGTCATATACAATTTGCACAGGATTATGTTCATTGAGCTTGGGAAAATGTGCAAATGAGTGCTTCTTAAAATGGTTTTACTTTTCTGATAAAGTCTTATAATTCATTCCTTCCACATTTCTAAACTACTCCTAAATCGATGTTAATTAAGGTTTTAGAAGAAACCTGCATTTTAAAAAAACAATAAAGATTAAGGTATTAACTGTTCTGGCATGGATCTTGATAGTAGATTATATAAAAGTGCTAAATAAAATATCAAAGACAAGTGAGGTGATATAAATGTCAGAACCGGAAAAGACCTTTAATCAAGGAAGCTGTAGCGCTGCAATTTTTGCCAATGAAATTAAGCAGAATGGAAAAACAGCAATTATTAGAAACGTGGCTATTCAAAAAAGCTATAAAGATAAGGATGGAAATTGGAAAAGCACAAATAGTTATGCTGTTAGTGACCTCCCAAAGCTTGTTTTAGTAGCAACAAAAGCATATGATTATTTGACATTGAAAAAGGAAGAGTTTTGAACATCGAGCATCGAACGTTGATGAATTCGTAAAAAGTCGAATTCATCCACACTTAAGTTTGACAAAAAAATAACCATGGTGTATATTATGCGCATAATAATATTTTTAAAATTGAACTTCTAAGGGTTCACGCAAAAAAAAGTTAACAATTATGGCGTTCAGATTTAGGTTAGGTTTAGTAGATCCGACTGAGTAAAACCACAGGAATAGTCGCTCTATTTCGAGGATTTTGCGAAGGAGAATCTGCTAAAGATAGCCTGAATATGAGATGCAAGAATGTTAAGTTATTTTTGCGTGAGCCCTAAAGGAGCCTGTCATGAGAAAAGTAAGGGTAAACATAACATTAGACGAAGACCTCTCGAAATTTCTTAAAGGGTTTTCATTTTCTCAAAGATTATCCATGTCAGAGTTGATAAACCAATGGGCGCTAGGTCTAAAGCGAGCCCAAGAGAATCAGGGCATGGAAACAATTTTATCATCTCCTGAATTTTATAAATCCCTTTTGAATACTTTGGAAAAATCACGTTCCGGCAAAATGAAATGGCACAGTCGCGAAGAGGTCTTTTGAAATGGATGAGACCTATTCAGATGAATTTGTCAAATCCTTAAAAGTGTTCTCCTCAATCAAAAAAAGAATTCTCAATAAGATTGATAAAATAATACAGAACCCTCTAATGGGAGAGCCGTTGAAATACGATCTTCGTGGTTTATTAAGTGTTCCTGTAGCAAAAAATTTTATCGTCGTTTACAGCTACTGTAAAATCTGTCGGAAAAAAGGTGATGACCAAATTCTCCTCTGCCATGATTGCAGCAACGTTATGGATGAAACAGTACGCTTTTTTGATGTCGGTCCCCATGGCAAAACGTACAAAACCGTCAGACGATCCCATTTACCTAATAATTAAGATAGTCCGTTTTCTCAAAAGTATTAAGCCTCATTTTGGCACTATTTGAAATTGTAACATTACACCCATTTTTTTTAAAAAATCCGGTCACAATTCTAAGGGCTCACGTATAAATAAAGTGATAAGCAATCCCTTTTTTCTTGCAATCCTATGATATATAGGCTATCAACAAAATTGTAGTTTAAAATCATAAAATTCCTGTAATGCATTTGTAACGGAAAAACGTTACAATTTGCCATTTTCTGATGGTTTTTGACAGTTAAGCAATAATTTAGAATTAACCAAAACTTATCTAAAATACAGCAAATATTTTTTTGCCTGGGTGGCGGAACTGGTAGACGCAAGGGACTTAAAATCCCTCGGGGCTTAGTCCCTGTACGAGTTCAATTCTCGTCCCGGGCACCAGATAATAAAGGGTTTGATCCTGTTTTAAAAGGTTCAAACCCTTTTGCATTTTTGGCGTAGTCTTAAATCTTGAAAAAACAGGCCGTAATGTTACCAAAAATAGTGATTTAGATGTAAATTTAAAATTACCTATTGTAAAATACTTGCAGTTATATTTCAAATTGTGCTAAGCAGGCAGTTAAAAAAGAAAAGATATGATTATTAAGTATTTCACCGTATCATCATTTACGGGACAACGGGCAGGCTTTAAGCGAAACAAAATAAATTCACGTTCATAGATGCATATTTGTATTCATTTACAAGGAGAATAGAATGACTCAATGTGTTTTATTAAATGCAGACTATACGTTTCTAAACGTGGTGAACTGGAAGAGAGCCATGCGTCTCATTGCGAAAGGCAAAGTACAGGTCTTAAAGAATTCTGAAAGAGCAATCAGAACTGCCGAAGGAATCTTCATTAAAATCCCGGCTGTAATGAAGCTGATAAAGCTTATTCGAGCACTTTACAGAACCAGGATACCCTTCACGAAAAAGAATGTTGTTGTTAGAGATGGCTTCAAATGTACTTATTGCGGCACTGAAAAAGAGAAATTAACCATTGATCATATTATACCTATATCACGAGGAGGTAAGACTATTTTTGAGAATTGTGTTTCTTCGTGTAAGCAGTGTAATAATAAAAAAGGCGCCAGGACACCCAGAGAGGCGGGGATGTTTCCTAAAGTAAAGGCTTATCAACCAACAATTTCAGAATTCTTGAGATTGAAAGTCAGAAAACTCGGCATAAATGATGTTTTAAAAGAATTTGGAATATATTAAAGCTCATATTTGGAGGATTTATGGACTACAAAAAGACACTTAACCTTCCTGTCACAAAGTTTCCCATGAAGGCAAACCTGACCAAGCGCGAACCTGCTCAGATAGAAATGTGGGAAAAAGGCCGTTTATACGATGAGATTAGAAATGCATCGCAAGGCAGAGAATTATTTATTCTACATGACGGTCCTCCATATGCGAATGGAAATATTCATATCGGCACTGCCTTAAATAAAATTTTAAAAGATATAATTGTCCGTTCAAGACAGATGGCAGGTTTTGATTCAGTATATGTGCCTGGGTGGGATTGTCACGGATTACCAATAGAGCATAACGTTGATAAAGAGCTTGGATCCAAAAAAGAAGAAATTACCCAGGCTGAGTTTCGCAGGGAATGCAGGTTATATGCTGAAAAATTTATCGATATTCAGAGGGAGGAATTTAAGCGGCTTGGCGTAATGGGCGATTGGGAGGATCCATATTTAACAATGAACTATAGATATGAGGCTGTTATTGCACGTGAATGTGGTAAATTCGCTCTGGATGGCAGTCTTTATAGGAGCAAAAAGCCCATATATTGGTGTAGCACATGTAAAACAGCACTTGCAGAAGCTGAAATAGAATATCACGACGAGTCATCACCGTCTATTTTTGTTAAATTTCCTTTAAAAGACGATCTGAGTCAAGAAATTCCGGTTCTGGCTGATAAAAAGGTCTTTATAGTGATATGGACAACAACTCCATGGACCATACCGGCAAACCTTGCAGTGGCTCTTCATCCGGATTTCATTTACGCCGCTGTTGATACCGGCAATAATGAAGTTTTTATTATGGCCGGAGATCTTGTTGAAACATGCATGAAAAGTTTTGGTATTTCTGATTTTTCTATTCTTTCCGAATTTGAGGCCGGGATACTGGAGCGCAAGCGGTGTATCAATCCGTTGTATGAAAGAGAGTCCCTTATTATTCTAGGTCTTCATGTTACACTTGATGCGGGAACAGGTTGTGTTCATACTGCCCCCGGGCATGGACGAGAGGACCACGAAGTCGGCCTCCAGTACGGCCTGGAAGTTTATTCACCCGTGGATGATAATGGGTGTTTCACTCAAGATGTTGAATATTTTAAGGGGAAATTTGTATTTGATGCAAATAAAGAAATCAATGCTAAATTGGATGAGATAGGATCTCTGCTTACCGAGGAACATATTGTACATTCTTATCCACATTGCTGGCGTTGTAAGAAGCCCGTTATTTTCAGGGCTACACCCCAGTGGTTTATATCCATGGAGAAAACGGGATTGAGAAAAAAGGCACTTGATGAAATTGACAGAGTCAAATGGATACCTTCCTGGGGTAAAGAAAGAATCTACGGCATGATTGAAAACAGGCCGGACTGGTGTGTTTCCCGGCAACGTGCCTGGGGAGTTCCTATTGCCGTGTTTTATTGCGAAGAATGCGAAACCCCTGTTATAAACCAGGAAATAATAGATCATGTATTTTCACTTTTTCATGAGCATGGTGCGGATATATGGTTTGAAAAAGATATTAGCGACATACTTCCGGCCGATATGGAGTGTCAAAATTGTGGGCATAAAAAATTTATAAAAGAGACAGACATACTTGACGTATGGTTTGATTCTGGTGTTAGCCATGCTGCAGTGCTTGAAGAGCGATCCAACTTGAAATGGCCTGCCGATCTTTATCTTGAAGGCAGTGATCAGCATCGAGGGTGGTTTCACAGTTCACTTTTAGAAGCTGTGGGTACAAGAGATCGCGCCCCATACGAATCCGTATTAACACATGGATTTGTGGTGGATGCGGATGGCAAAAAGATGTCAAAGTCTGTCGGAAATATCATTGCGCCAAAGGAGGTAATAGATAAGTATGGGGCTGAGATACTCCGCCTTTGGGTATCTGCATCTGATTACAGGGATGATATTCGTATTTCTGACAACATATTAAAGCAATTAAGCGATGCATACAGAAGAATTAGAAATACATGCAGGTTTATGTTGGGGAATCTATTTGATTATAACCCGGAGAAGGATTCTGCCTCATATGAATCGATGCTTGATATTGACAAATTTGCATTGCACAGGCTTCAGGAAATAATTGAGAGAACGCGCAAAGCCTATGATAACTATGATTTTCATGTTATCTACCATACACTTCACAATTATTGCGCGCTTGATCTTTCTTCTTTTTATCTTGATATTCTTAAGGACCGGCTCTACACTTCACCACCAGAATCAACTTCAAGGAGAAGCACTCAGACAGTCTTATATACTATCCTGGATTCGATAGTAAGACTTATGGCGCCGGTGCTTTCATTTACTTCAGAAGAGATCTGGGATTTTATGCCGGGCTATAAAGGAAAAGAAAAAAGTATTCATCTCGTGTTTTTGCCTGATATTAGGGAGGAATGGAAAGATTTAAATCTTGCAAAAAAGTGGCAACAAATACTTGAAGTGAGAGGAGAGGTTACAAAAGCTTTGGAAAAAGCCCGGTCTGAAAAGCTTATCGGGCATCCCCTTGACGCCTCGGTAGCAATTTCAGCTAATCAAGACTTATATAATGAGCTTCATTCATATGTCGATGATTTAAGATCAATTTTTATTACCTCCGAGGCTTCTTTGTTTATGGATGAGCCTTTGCCCGATGCCTATGAAAGTGAAGATATTAAAGGATTATCGATTTTAGTGAAAGCGGCAACAGGCGATAAGTGTGAACGATGTTGGATACATGATACTTCGGTTGGAACGAATTCCGAGTATCCCGGGATTTGTAATCGTTGCCGGGATGCGTTGAAAGAATGAATATGATAAGAACTCTTTTTAGAGACAAGTACATAAAACTTGTCAGTGTTGCCGGTTTAGTTGTGATCATAGACCAGATAACAAAAGCCGCAATCTTATATAAGCTTCCCCTCTACCACTCTGTTTCGGTTATACCGGGATTTTTCAACTTTACTCATGTTCACAATACAGGAGGGGCTTTTGGTTTCATGGCGAATCAGAGTCCGAGTTTGCGTGTCATTCTTTTTGTTTTTGTTTCCCTTTTGGCGATAGGTCTAATTTTCTTTTTATATATAAATACACCAAGGACACACCCTTTTCTTGCAATGGGGCTTGCCATGATTTTCGGGGGAGCCATAGGCAACCTGATCGACAGAATGCGTTTAGGAGAAGTGGTTGATTTCCTTGATTTTTATATAGGAAACCTCCACTGGCCTGCTTTTAATATTGCGGACAGCGCAGTTTCCGTAGGAATTGCAATATTTATATTTCACCTTCTATTTAAAAAAATGCCGAAATAGTAAGATACAGACATGTCAAATAGTTGAATGGTTAAGTGGTTGAGTAGGAATAAAATTATAATTAAACCAATATTTTAATATTTACAAACTATTATATGTCCACTTTTTTTAAAAATGGCTCTATTATTCTTATCATTACAACTGTTTAACTACTCAACTACTCGACGACTTAACGAGATCTGAAGATAATGTATCCCATCCTTTTGAAAATTGGCAAATTATCTATTTATACTTATGGCTCTTTGATAGCCATTGGTTTTCTATTGGGAATTTATATTGCCAGATATGAGGCCAAAAGATTAGGAGAAGATCCGGACAAGATATTGGATCTTTGCTTTTATGCTTTGATCGCAGCCATAATCGGCTCACGCCTGTTTTTTATTGTGATTCGTCCCCAGATATTTTTTTCAGATCCGCTCGAGGTTTTTAAAATATGGAATGGGGGACTCGTTTTTTATGGAGGATTTATCGGCGCCCTGCTTGTTTTGGTTTTATATGTAAAGAAGCAGAAAATGTCTTTATGGTTAACAACAGACATAATGGCTCCTTCTCTTGCTATCGCCCATTCTATTGGCAGGGTAGGTTGTTTTTTTGCAGGATGCTGCTACGGCAAGGTCTGTGATCTTCCGTGGTCTGTAACTTTCAAGCACCCTGACAGCCTGGCGCCCATAGCCTTGCCGCTTCATCCAACTCAACTTTATTCTGCCGCAAGCAATCTAATTATATTTTTCATTCTTTGGTTTTTACGTCGACGTAAAAAATTTAACGGCCAGGTATTTTGGGTGTATATTTTACTCTACGGAATTGGCCGTTCGATTATAGAAATATTTCGAGATGATTTTAGGGGGCATGCTATTTTTGGATTCCTCTCTACTTCTCAAGCAATCGGAGGAGCAATGTCGATTGTAGCTGTTATAATGCTTGTGCGTCTCAGTAGCTCATCGATCTTCAATCGTCAATAGTCAAGCCGACTTCGCCATAGTAGCCTCGGCTACGACGGCTGAATCATCAATCTAAAAATGTCTGTCATTAATTATAAAGAGCTAAAAAAATATTTAAAAGATATTAATAAAGACGGTTTTGCACCGGTTTATCTTATTTACGGAGAAGAGCTGCTCTACAAAACGGCATTGGAAAAATTATTAAATACATTGCTTCCCGGATCAAAAAGGACTCTCAACTACGATCCTATTGATGGAACAGATGAAAATATCAATGAAGTAGTAGAACGCATTAATACTTTTTCCCTTATGCCCGGCAGAAAAGTCATAGCAATTCGTGATTCAAGGATATTTTATTCAAAACATGATGAAGTCAGGCTTCTTGAAAAGGTAAAAGAAGCATATGATGATAATGATATTGTAAAATCGGCAAAGCATTTTATAGGTTTTCTTGGGCTTTTCAATCTTTCCTATGATGATTTTAAGGAAAGGATAGAAAAACTAAAACTTGGGAGTGATAAACTAGGTGACGGCGAATGGATGAATAGAATTATCAGTTATTGTATGGATAATAATCTAACCATCCCTGCAGGAAAGAATGACCCCGAGGTTTTGCAGAAAGCTATTGAGAAAGGATTTCCAAAAGAAAACCATCTGATAATTACGACAGATATGGTCGATAAAAGACGGAGTCTTTTTAAAATTATAAATGAAAAGGGGATGATCATTGATTGTTCGGTTCCAAAAGGAGACCGTAAGGCAGATAAGACCGCACAGGAAGCTGTCCTTAATGAAAGGATGAGAACGATCCTTACTCAAAGCGGAAAAACAATAGAACAAAGTGCATATTTGGCTTTGTGTGAAATGACCGGCTTTAATCTTCGTATATTTTCCGATAATATTGAAAAACTGATCGATTATACCGGGGATCGAAAAAAGATAACAATATCCGATATTGAATCTGTTTTAAAACGTACAAAGCTGGACCCGATATATGAGTTAACAAATGCGGTAACAGATAAAAATATTGAAAAAGCATTGTTTTATTTGAATTCACTGCTTTCAGGAGGTGATATTGACCACCCTCTTCAGCTCCTGACAGCCATGATCAATCAGATTAGAAAGCTTTTAGTTGTCAAAGATTTTGTGGAAAACTATTTAGACGGGTCCTGGCATACCGGTATTAATTACAATAATTTTCAAAGAAATATTATGCCCTTAATTAAGAAGTATGATACAGCTCTTTTGCAGAAAATTGAAGACTGGGGAAAAATTTTATTAAAAGATGTGGATACCGGTGATCAAAAAGACCAGAAAAAGAAAAGAAAGAAGAAAAGTAAGTCGGTTACAGACATTTTAATTGCAAAAAACCCGAATAATCCTTATCCGGTTTATAAGATAATGCAAAAGTCTGTAAAATTCTCAAAGAAAGACCTCCTTGCCTCCATGGAGCATCTGAGCGAAGCGGACTTGCGCCTTAAATCTTCCGGCCAGAACCAAAAACTTATTTTAGAGGAAGCAATTTTCTTCATCTGTCAATCAAAAAATTAAGGTAAACATTTACCACGGAAAGACACGAAAGATCACTGAAAATGTAAAAAAAAGTATTATAAACATTCTAACAGTTCAGTGTAATTAAGTGAAAATCCATGGTAAATTATTACAGGGAGAATGGCGTCATGGGATTTATAAGACAACAGGAAGAACGCCTGGCAATACGCTTATTAATATGGCAGTATGAGAGAATGAAACTTCCTGTGCCTCCCCTGTCAGAACTGGAGCGTATGGCCGGAAAACTTGTTAATGATGCACATCGTATCGCAAGAGAAAGAGGCCGTAATGTTATTTCGATAATTAAAGATCTTGTTAACGACTTGAAGAAGAAGTAGAGGTTGTGAAATTGATTCCTTTTTGCGTCAAAATAAAATGCTAAAATGAAGATAAAAGATAACATTGTTAAGGGGAAAACTTTTTCCGATTTCAGTGAGAAAACCATTAAATATTTAAAGGAATTGTCACCTGAAATTCTTGAAGTTCGAAACACCGATTCGGTTGAAATATTGGGAATGGCCACCGGATCTTACAATATAAACTTTCATGTCAGAGTGGACCAAAAGGAATTTATATTTCGCGTCAATATTGAACAGCAGAGTGGAATCTTAAACCAGATCGAATATGAATTTATGGTGATGAAATTTATTGAAAGCCACCATATAGCCCCAAAGCCTTATTATTTTGACGACAGTCAGGAACATTTTGATTATCCGGTTATGATCGAAGAATATCTTAAGGGACCTATTCTTTCCCTGGAAACGGAAGAAAACATTTCAGAGGTCATTTCAAAGGTTGCCGGGCTGTTGGCAAGGCTTCACTCTCTTAAACTTAAAGACATGCCTTTTATAATCTGGAAAAACCCGCTGGTGGATACTTATAAGCTGGTCAATAATGATCTGGTTGAATATGAGGCAAAAAAAACTTCGGAAAAGAAAATAATAGGCCTGGCAAAAAAGGTACTTGCAAAAACCGAAGATGTGGTAAGTGAACATCAACATCTGTTTCATGCCGATAGTTTAAATCATACCGATTTGTGCTTTGGAAACTTTATCAATATGGCACAGGGTCTTAGATTGATCGACTGGGAAAAACCTCGTGTTGATGATTACACCTATGACGTTTGTTGTTTCATTTCTGAGCCTGCAGAGATGTATAATTCCAGGAAGGTTCTGAATCCAAAAGAGCGTATGAACTTTTTAGAAACCTATGCCCGTCTGAGTGGTAAAAATGTGGATCAACTCTTAAAGAGGGTCAAAATCAGAGAACCCCTGATTTCATTGCACTGGATACTGTGGGGGGCGAGCAGGCTCTGCGATCTCAGAGATAATTGTACAACACCCGAGTTGCTGGAGGCTCACAGGGAGAGAAGGGTCCAGTATGAACGAATCTCCAGGCCGGAGAACATAGAGAAGCTTCTGGAATCTTTGTAGTTTTGTAACATTTTAGCCTTATGAAAGTAATTAGTAAAGTTCAAAAGTTACAGCATAACAGATTACCAAACTTAGTGAACTACAATTTGTTCGGTAATGCAAATTTCTGAAAGGCAATATCAATTTACTTAGGAGAAGGTGACTAAATATTTGGGATTTAACAAACAATATCTCTATTACTAGAGCTTACATGGCGCAAATCCCAAATATTTAGTCACTGTGAACCTCATATGGGTTTAATAGTGATATCGCCTTTCAGAAACAGGCATTACCTTTTACAACTTTGAAGCTAACTTATTTTTAAACAACTAAAATATTACAAAAAATGTAAATTATAATTAAAAAAGAAAAGGAGAAAAAAAATGGCAAGATCGACAATCATGATGGTTGGACTTGGTGACCTGGGAGGACATGTCCTTGAAATGCTTGCACGCGCGCCTGGCTCCCGGAAAATTATTACAGCTGATATAAATGAGGATTGGGCGTATAGAAAAACGAATATTACGGCCTTTGGCGCATCCCAATTGGGGCATTACCCGGAGTTGGAATTTGTAAAAATAGATCTTTATAATATCGACCAGTCTGCGGAAATAATTTCAAAATACAAACCCGAGGTCATTTATAGCGCCGTGTCCCTTCAATCGTGGTGGGTTATAAACACTTTGCCGAAAGAAGTGTTTGAAGAGCTGGATATCGCAAGGTTCGGTCCATGGCTACCCATGCATCTGACACTGGTATACAAGCTAATGCAGGCGGTAAAACAGACAGGTCTGGATATCAAGGTAATCAACTCTGCCTTTCCTGATGCGACACATACTATTCTAGATAAAGTCGGACTGGCGCCTACCATAGGGATAGGAAACGTGGCAAACCCTGTTCCAGGCATCAGAAGCTCCATTGCTTACAGGCTGGGAAGACCCATGAAGGATGTGACGGTTTATTTTTTTGCGCAGCATTATGTTAGCCACTATCTACCCCGCTTCGGTACAGCAGGAGGTGCGCCTTATTATTTGAAAGCCGTGGTGGACGGAGAGGATGTAACAAATGACGTAAACATGGAAGAAGTATTTGCAGACATTCCTACTCGATTCCGTCGATCCGGCGGCAGGGAAGGTCAGATTCTTACTGCTTCTTCTGCAGCCGGAATAACTTTGGCCGTGACAGATGATACCGGAGACTTTATGCATGCCCCGGGGCCTTTAGGGTTGCCTGGAGGATATCCCGTACGTGTTAACAGGGACGGCGGAAAAGTTGTCCTTCCAAAAGGCTTGACAATGGAAGAGGCTGTTCGGATCAATGAAGAAGGACAACGTTATGACGGCATCGATAAGATTGATGATGAAGGTACTGTTACCTACGCTGAAAAATCGGTGGAGATTATGAGAAACATGGTAGGTTACGACTGTAAGGTGATGAAGCTGGAAGAAACTGAAGAGCAAACAAAGGAATTGGGGCGCAAATTCAAAGAATTTGCCGGGAAATACAAATAACCTAAAGAATATATTAAAGTATCCGAATGCATTTATGAACGATGAATTTCTTTATCGTGATGTTCCCGCCTTTGGTCGTCGGGTGTTCCGACTCGGTTTGGCTACCAACTATGGCGTTAACGGAAAGGATTTGGAATGGGCGCTGGAGCAGGGTGTAAACTATGTCTTTTGGACTCCCAACGCGAAAAGAGTAACAAAGTCGCTTAAAGAGGTTATAAAGCGTGACCGGGAATCACTTGTTTTGGCTTGTGGGCCCACCACCGGATATTTTGGTGGAGGTATCAGGCGCGCCTGTGACCGTTTGCTTAAGAGTCTTGGAACGGACTATCTCGATATTTTTCAGCTTTTTTGGCTTGGTCGTACGAGCGCTTGGACTCCATCCACGATTGAAGCGTTGGTATCCCTTCGAGAGTCAGGCAAAGTTCGTGCCATTGGGGTGAGCATTCACGACCGGAAACGGGCGGGCAAGCTTGCCGAAGATTCTCCGCTAGACATGCTTATGATTCGTTATAATGCCGCTCATACAGGCGCCGAGCAGGACATCTTTCCCCACCTTGCCAAAAACAAACCGGCTATTGTCGCATATACAGCCACTCGATGGCGCAGTTTACTTAAGCGTCCAAAAGGTTGGAACGGACCTGTCATGACCGCAGTTGATTGCTATCGCTTCTGTCTGTCCAACCCCCATGTGGATCTGGTGCTTACGGGCCCTAAAAACCAGCAGCAACTCCAAGAGAACCTACGTAATCTTCGAGAAAAAGGTCCCTTGCAAGAAGAAGAAAATCGCTGGATTAGTGACTTTGGGCAGGTTGTACACAAGGCAAGCTCGCGATTTACCTTTAGGTTTTAACATATTGAGAAAGGAGGTTATATGAAATCAAAAAATTGGGATGAAGTACTGGTGGCTGATCATGAAATGATCGAGAGAGCTATGGATGTTTTAAAGCGGGAGCTTGAAAAGTTGCCTGACAATAATCAAGACAAATTTGCAATACAGAGATCCATAGACTTTTTATTGGAATTTGGAGATGGGATACATAACAAGAAAGAGGAAGACTTCCTGTTTCCTCTTATGATCAAGCGGGGCATTCCGGAAGACGGCCCCATCCGCGTAATGCTGACTGAACACGAAGCTGAACGTGATTTATTACAGCAACTTTTATCCGAAGCGCCAGAACTATCCTCTGCATCAAGTGAAGACAGGGCTTTTTTTAGGCAACGAGGTGTTGAATACCTGGAAATCCGCGCAGGTCATATATGGAAAGAAAATGATGTTTTGTTTAAAATGGGCAAACAGGTTATTTCCGAAGAAGAAGATAAAGATCTCGTGAATGAATTTGAATTAATCTGCATATCTGCCTATGGTGAAAACGCGGATGATAAATTCCGACAGATGCTTGATGAAGTTGAAAAGGGCCATAAGGCCGGAAAGAGCCTGATTTATAATCTTTCCATGGAACAAATCGACGCGATAATGGAAACTCTCCCATTTGAGGTTACATTTGTCGATGCTGAAGATACCGTGAGCTATTTTAACCGTCTTGACAAAGAAAAAGTTTTTGTCCGCAGCCGGTCAGTTGTTGGTAGAAAGGTAGAAAAATGCCATCCTGGGAAAAGTGTGGACAAAGTAAAAAAAATAGTGAATGGATTTAAAAATGGAACTCTGGAAAAAGCCGAGTTTTGGATTAACTTTAAGGACGGCAAGGTTCTGATCCGATATTATCCGGTTCGAGATGAAGAGGGAAAATACCTCGGTGTTCTGGAAGTAACACAGGAGATTGGTCCAATTCAAGAGCTTACCGGCGAAAAAAGACTTTTGGATGAGGGTGCGGTATAGTGGATGCGAATACAAACTAATGAATTTTTAAATGCTCAATCCTTGTGCAGATTTTTCTGAAAGGGCAATTTTTACCCTAATCATAAATGAAACTAAAGATTGATCTGGGGATAATATTTGTGAAATTAATGAAATCAAAAGTGAAATGGGCGAGCATAATGGCCGGGAGAGAACGCGTTCTCAAATAGAGTATCATGAAAAGGGCGCCGATGACCGATGAGACAATCACCTTATGAAAACCTCCGCTCCAGTGGATAAGCCCAAAGGCAATTGAGGAGAGCCCAATAATTATGAGGGGGTGCTTGGTAAATCGGGTTAGAAATGCGTGCATGTAGCCACGAAAAACCAATTCTTCAAATATTCCCACCATTAAAAGCCCAAAAGTAAGATCAATCCAATTCCACATGGGAGTTCCGATTTTGGGTATACCACCCAATTGGGGATAGCCGGGTAATTCATTCAGGATTAGATATCCGTTTGGTCCGATAAACAGACTTGCCAGTGAAGCTATAAGAAATACCGTTAAAAATGAAATCACCGGTTGGCTGGTGATTCCTAATTCAGAAAGCTGCATTTTTTTACTGTGAATCAACCAAAGTAAAATTAGAAAAGGAAAAAGTTTCACGGTTGTATAGTCGATTAAAATCCACAAACGCCAATCGGTGATAAAAATGTTAGAAAAATCGTTCAGGTAAAAAGGGGCGAAAAGTAGGAATGGTATATAAAATATTTTTTTATCTTGAGGTGATGACTCGAAATCGATGATGGATGTTTCAAAGGCTTGTTTTTTATCATTTTCTTCTTTTAAAAATTGTATTATTGAATACCCGCCACCACCTCCAATGACTAGTGCCATCGTCAGAAATACAATAGACCATGCAACCAACTCCGGCATGAAATTTTGCAACCAATCTCCGGATGCGTCACTTGCGATGGTGGCAAAGCCAAAGCTGAAAGACCATATTATAACGCAAGGTACAATATCACGAGATGAGGCGTTTTCAAAAAGCGCTCTCATCACAAAAGCAGTTGCAACTCCTCCTATCGCTCCAAATATAGCAAAACTATAAAACGCGAGCACCGCCATTTCTAATGACGATCCTAAAGTATAGAAAAGTGGAGTGACACCCCCGATGCAACTCAAGGCCCAGACCAGCGAAATAGATAGCCCATGTTTCCACGAGACCTTCCCGCCTACCGTCCTGATGAGGATAGAATGCGACAAACCTCCCACAAGGCCGAACACCCCTATTGTGATTTGGGCGGCAAGTAAATTTGGAAAGTCGAGAAACCGTGCAGAAAAAATACCGGCAACGCCAAATAAAACCGCTACTGCCCATCCCAGTATCGAGCGAAAAAGCAAGGAGACTGTGCCTGGTAATGTCGCTTTCACATTATTTGCACACATTTTCGCCGCCCTTTGTGCCATGTTCGTAACTAAAAGTAAAATAAATAACTCTGCGTCTTTCAGTGTTCTTTTTGGGGATAAAATATTAAGACTATTTCGCTCCTAAAAGACTACCGATTTTAACAACGGCGTCTTGTGCATCAAAACCGACTGCATCCGCATTGATTTCATCGGCAAACTCCTGGGTAACAGGGCAACCGCCAACAATTACTTTCACTTTATCCCGCAGGTTGGCTTCCTCTAATTGCTTAACCACATAACCCATATTCTCAATGGTCAATGTCAAAAGACTTGACATTCCGACACAATCAGCATTGTGCTCTATGGCGGCCTTGACAAACGCTTCATTCTCTACATCAATGCCAAGATCCACAACATCGTATCCGTTTGCCTGTAGAACTGCAGCTACCACGGACTTCCCGATGTCATGGATATCTCCCTTAACCGTTCCGATTACAACCTTTCCTAATGTTTTTCTCGTCTTTCCCTCTGCTTGTATTTTTTCGTCGAGAATGCCGACACCTGTCTGCATGACCTCTGCAGCCTGGATTAGTTCTGGAAGAAAAAGTATTCCCGCTCCGAAATCGTTGCCTACCTTGGCAATGCCTTTTGAAAGCCCTTTTTCAATTGCATCGACAGGATCCATCCCTTTTTCAAGTCCTTCATTTATCAAGTGGGCACATTCATCCTTATAACCATCTATTACGGTCTGAGCGAGTTTTTCAAAGTATTTTTCGTTTATGTCTTCAGCCATCTTAATTCTCCTATTTTCTTTTTATATATTTAGATTGATAATTAAACATATTTAAAATTATTCGGCATCTCGTTTTACTACAAAATCGAGATAATCGTCGATTTCTTTTTGGATCTCAGGTGATACCGGTGATTGGTGAGTTTCTAATATCTTAGCGGCTTTTTGCTTTGCCTTTTCCTGTAGATCTGTATGTCCTCTTTCCCATGTCTCAAAAAAGTCCCTGTTACTCAGTTCAGGAATGAAAAACTCTTCTCGATACCAATCTCTGGTATGCCTTCTATTAAGGTAGCTGCCGGGTAGAGGGCCTACTTCAAGAATCTCGTCGACTGCCATCCTTGCATCATCCACTCGTATGCCCTTAAGATATTGGCCGATGAATGAGGCAACTTCATTTTCCAAAACCATTTCAGGCCATGTCACAAAATTGAACCCTGCCATTCCGCCGATATCCCATGAAAGAGAAATTCCGTTTAGAGCGTAATTGTAAAGTTTGAGAGCTTTTTCATATGATGTTTGCTGATCCGTAGTGCAGGAGTCACAAATGCAGAATCCTGTACAGGGGACACCGTAATACCTTGCCATAGCGGCAATTCCGCCACCGACCGTTCCGTATTCCGGATTCCCGAATGACCAGAGGCCAGTTCTCATATCCATTGACGGATTAAAGCTGTTGAAAGTTAAAGGGTGACCGGGCTTATATGCCTGAGTTTGAACAACCAGGGCAAGTGTTTCGGCTATAATCTGAACCAGCATGCCAGCCAAAGTAGCAGGACCCGTGGCTCCGCCCATGAGGGCGCTATAGGCTGTTATGGGTATGCCGGCATCACAGAAACCGATCAACCAACTGGTATAGTTTACATCGATAACCCTGGGCGGATTGATAATAACGTGACCGATTAGATGCGGTTTTTCTTTGAGCACTTCGGCGCCGCCAGCGGCAATCTGCCAAATTTTAATAAGGTCAGGGATCTCGTGTTCTGCGCCGGTATTGTAGACCCAGGTGCTGGTTTTATTGGTATTTTTCATCTGTTCGCCAACCAGGATCTGGGAATTGCAGATTTTTGGCTCATCATACAGCCACATCACTGATTTATACAACCCATGGACGTTTTCAAGGGCATCTGCCATCAGGGTTCCCTCGATGGCATCCTTGCGCGTGGCTTGGCGCCGTTCTCCGGTTCGAAAATCCTCGATATATCGGCCAGTAACTGTGGCAAAATGCACTTCGTCCCATCCGATATTAATATCGAGTTCAGGATCATTACGTCCATATAACGTAAAATTTCCAGGGCATTTGCTGAAAGCATCCATGATAATTTTTTCTGAAAATTTTATCAACTTTCCGTCCTGTTCGATTTTGCATCCGACTTTTTCAAACATTTTTGCAGCTCGTTCGTCGTCACACCTCATTCCGCCTTCCTCAAGCACCCGAACTGCCGCCTTGTGAATCTTTTTGCATTCTTCTTTTGTGATAGGATATAGAGATCCCACCAACTTTCCTGTAAAACCTTTCATTCTCATGTCTCCTTTCTTGTTGGTTTAATAATTTCTATTCTGTGGATTAAAAAGAAGGTGGCGTGATCGCCCAAATAGCCTTAACCTTAGTATCTCCGATAGCTTCCCATGCATGAGGAATAGAACTGTCGTAATAAATACTATCACCCGGCTGTAAAATAATTTGTTGATCACCTATGATCCCTTTGAAGGTTCCTTCTAATACGATGCCACATTCCTCGCCATCATGTTCATAAAGCGCATCTACCTTTGTGCCTGCAGGATAATTCAGAAAAATAAATTCAATCTTTCGCTGAAAGTCAGGGCACAACATTTCATGCGATGCACCCCAGGGCATGATCAATTTTTTCCGCTTGTTTTTTCGGACAATGCTAATTCTATTTGGAGATACATCCTTTTTGCTAGTGACTGAATTACCTGGAAGAGTGTTGTTTTCAGCAAACATGCTGGAGATAGGTACATCCAGAGCCTCGGCGATCTCCTGGAGTTTGGTGACCGTTGGGACAGAGAGCCCACGCTCAATTTGACTCAACTGACTTTTGGAAACTCCTGATCGTTGTGACAGATCATCCAGTGTCATCTTGGTTTCAAGCCTTACAGACCTGAGTTTATCTCCGAGATTTTTCATTTACTTTATTTTCTTTTAAATTAGCCTGTTATATCACAATTATTTATAACAAAGAAAAATCGAGTCCGAGTTCCGTTAATTCCATTTTTATTTTTCTATAAAGTTCCAAATATTCACTTGTTGGTGTGACTCTCTCGATGTCATAAATCTCTTTGAATTTTTTTCCCAGTGGCGCATTGGGAATATCTTTTTCATATTTGGCCAAAATCTTTTTTATTATCTTATTGGCCTCTTTGCGTGTCATGCCCATCCGGGCAACAATATGTCCGACTTCTGATCCAGTCTGAATTTCAAGATGTGAGATTCTTTCAGGATATTTATCTCTGGCGATTCCGGCTGAAACAAGGTTTCCACCTGATACTGTTGATGTCATCGCATGAGCTGCCAGCTCATAAAAGAGCATCTCCGTGCAGGGGCCGGCGGAAGCCATTGCAACCGATTGGTTGATGAGATGAGTATTTCTGGCAATTGCCTGGCAATACACACTGACGAGCCAGAGCATTTCCGAGCTCGTATTGCATACCTGGTGAATATCAATGGGAAAGGAAATATGGTAGTTGGCTCTGAAAGCGAGGAGTCCTAAGAAAAAGTGTGCAATCAGAACAATCAGGGTTCCTTCGGGTCCCCCGGCATATCCACCCATTAGTGGTCCATAGAGACCCGCAATGCCTGAACCGCTTTCAAGCTGAAAGGGTATCTTTCTCAGTCTTGCATAATCAATCTTTAATTCAGCAATTACTCCGTTTTGCGTTATATCATTTTTTAAAGCTCCAAATTGTTCACGTGCAGCGGCCAGAATGGCATCGGTACTCTCTGCGCATGATGTCAGTGCATACAGGCCAAGACCGGGTTTTCCGACTAGTCTCGCGGCTTCACGCCTTTTCGATACATCCCAGATTGCCGCCGCTACTTCAATAGGGTGGCCTGATCTGATAGGAATTCCTCTAAATGTGTTTTGCAGGGAGACACCGCAAAAGGCATCTGCCAGAGGAACACCGGCTATTGCCCTGGTAACCGGCAAAAATTGATCTTCCGGTACAGGAACTCCAAGACCCGATGCAACAAAAGAAGGATCCCTGGAATCCTCAACCTTCCTGGCCTCGGTGATCCTTTGATCCCTTCCGTCACCCCAAACATAGGAAGATGGGGCATTACTTAACGCGTCTTCAATCTCATCTCTGGTAAAACGGGCTATCCGCATGGTGTCTAGATTGTAAAAACCGACCTGCTTGAACAATTCAAGAGCGGCTTCATAGGTTCTGTCTGCAAGGGCGTCATCGCTTGAAACGATTTCATTTTGATCAAAACGGATGTCATATTTTTTTATAAGATCAGACACATGCGTATATAGAAACATATCATAATCTGTCTCTTCCATACGTTCACCCTTGTCACTTCTTTCCATAACTTCCCAAAAATCGATCATGAGAAAATCCCTCCATACTCAAAGATTATTTATTCATTATTCCTTTTGCTACTTGTACAGCCTCCACTGCATCTTTTGCATAGCCGTCGGATCCGATTTCATTTGCCCATTTTTCTGTCACCGGGGCGCCCCCTACAATGACCTTAAAATCATCTCTGATATCCATTTCGGACAACTCTTCAATCACTACCTGCATAAAGGTCATTGTCGTAGTCATAAGGGCGGAAAGTCCAATGATATCTGCATTTTTGTCCCTTGCCTCACTGATTATCCTATCTACTTTGACATCTTTTCCAAGGTCGATGATTTCAAAGCCGGAGGTTGACATGATCAATTTCAGAATATTTTTGCCTATATCGTGCATGTCACCCTGAACGGTTGCAAGTACAACTTTTCCCTTGTCTTGAACCTTCCCAAGATTTTTTGACGCAATGACAGGGTTGAGAATATCAACGCCTGCATTCATAGCTTTTGCAGCCAACATCATCTCAGGAAGATAGAATTTGCCTGATTCGAAGTTCTGCCCGACAACCTCCATCCCCTTTGCAAATCCTTTTTGAATGGCCTCTAAAGGATCGATGTCCTCACGAATAGCCTGATTGGCTAAATCGATACAGGCCGCCGTATCACGCTTTATGACCGCATTTGCCATTTCTTCCAAAATACTCATAGTTTATACCTCCGTTAATATTTCCGATAGAGAAAGAATTTCATAAAATAACTTATACAGTCAGTAATAAATATTCAATATATTATATTAAATCCTATATATAAAACATTTATGAAATATATTAATAGTTGTCAAGCTTGATAATAGCTGACAACATCCAATTTATAATATATATTGGAATTATAGTCTAATTTACTATTAAAAATATAGAATATCTTTAAAAAGCTACTAATTTTAAATATTATGGTTAAATATGAGTAGATTATTTCCATTATATCGAACTACATCTGCTCCAAAATTTTAACTTTTTGAAAATAAGCCGCTCCAAAGATCAATGAACAGGCAGGGAGTGTTTCTCTTAAGACACACTTGGCACGGGGGGGATTTTGGATTTGGTTCTAACTGACTGCTAACTTCTTAAAATCTTAGAATATCGAATGTCGAACAAGGAACCGCAATTTAATCTATTTGTTTTCTTAAAAAAAGTGTTGCCATGTGCTATATGATTTTATACTATTTTCGATATCGAAAACACTTAAGAAGTGAGAGGAGCATGAGCAATGCCTTACAATCAGTATGACGAGATAAGAAACCTCATCTGGCAAGAAGAGAAAAAGTATCTTATGAAAAAGGTTGCTTTTGATCTGGTTCTAAATGATGCGCTCAAAATCGGCGATTATATCCTTTACTCCGGGAAGAAAAGTCCCTATTACGTGGATCTTCGACAATCCATCTCAGATCCCATAACAATGGATTTGATAGCCAATTCTTTGGCTCGCATCATCGACAATGAAATCGGAAGAAACAAATTCGATAAAATTATGGGAGTTCCTACAGCCGGTGTCCCTTTCACAACCATTGTGTGTCAGAAGTTGGCCATACCTATGCTTTACTATCGCAAGGAAAGAAAGGAACACGGTGTTCGGAAAAAGATCGAAGGTAAGATGGAAATAAACGACCGCATCCTCATGATAGATGATCTCATCACCACCGGCAAGAGTGTTATTCAAGCTGCAGAAGCTGCCCGGGAACAGGGAGGGCTGGTTACCGAGCTGGTGGTGCTTTTGAACAGAGAGCAAGGGGGACGAGAGTTTATCTTATCCAACAATATCCGCCCACATGTTCTTTTTAATATTTCCGATGCCTTTGAGTGGCTACGTGAAGTCAATTTGCTAAATGAAGATGATTACAAAGTGATTATGGATTATATTAATGAAGAAAGAAGTTAGTATAAATTCTATTTTAGCTTCTTCAGAATTCTGGTTTGTAAGAATTTTCCTTTTCCACTGATACCTTTTAGTTTCATATCCTCTACGATTATATCTCCCCGATGCATGACCAAAGTGGGGGCTCCAAGACACTCCAAGCCCTCATAAAGCGTATAACCTGCATTTGAATGCTGTGTATTTTGCGATATTGTATGCCTTATGGCAGGATCGAATATCACGAGATCTGCATCGGATCCAGTCTGCAGAACGCCTTTTTGAGGATAGAGACCGAATATTTTTGCAGGCGTTTCACTCAACGCTCTGATGAGGGTGCAAAGATCAACCCGACCTTCATTAACGCCTTTTTGATAAGCGACGGCCAACATGGTTTCAGTCGACGGGGAGCCAAAAGGAGCATCGAAGAAATCGTCGTCTATCTTCTTGGCCTTCGGCGCATGGTCACTGGCAATCACATCTATGAGCCCTGTTTTAAGACCCTCCCATAGGGCCTGGTTGTCTTGAGGTGTCCGCAGCGGGGGGCCTATTTTTGCCAGCGGCCCTTTCTCCTGTAAGTTTTTATCCGTCAGGACGAGATATTGGGGGCAGGTCTCCGTATATACGGTCTGGCCCTTATCCCTAGCCCATCGAATGGGCTCAAGCGCGCGACTCGCACTAATATGGACGATGTAAAGTGCACAGTTCATGGTCTCGGCAATGGAAATCGCCCGAAAGATGGCATCGGTTTCGAGCGCTGCCGGTCGCATTTTTAAAAAAACATCTCTCTGGGGTTGATTGCGGTATTTATCTTCAAGATAATCAATTGAAAGGCCGTCTTCTCCATGCACCATGGCCAGCCCATCCAACTCGGAAATGATATCCATCGCCTTGGACAAATAGTAGTCGTCGGTCATCCAGCCCAGTTTGGCATATGTCATGAACATTTTAAAAGAGGTCACACCCATGTCAAAGCATTTCGGGATATCCTGGATTTGATTCTGTGCATCGAACATGGCCCCATGGATAGCGAAATCCGTGTAGGAGGTGGCTTTACCTTCATCGATGAATTGTCTGACTGTCTCCGCTAGTTCCATACCGGGCCTGGCATATGCATAGTGGATCATCGTGGTGATACCACCGAAGGCCCCCAAGGCGGAGCAGTCTTGTATAGTATCGACATAGACGGGATGTGTGTGGACGTCGAGCAGGCCCGGAATAATGTATTTTCCACTACCGTCGATGACCGCCCGGGCTTCATTTTCCGGCAGATCAGGGGCCATTTTGGCAATTCTGCCGTCTCTAATCGCAATGTCGGTTTTGCAGATATTTTGCGGACCGACAATCAGCCCGCTTTTTATGAGTTGATCAAACCTGTTTTCCATTTTTATAACTCCATTTCAATTTCAGAAAATATTACCAACAACGGCCCAGGAGGCTATCAGAGAATAGCAATTTTTTCTCAAATCAAGGCATTTTTTAAAAAATAAGCACAGTCATATATTTGATATTACGAGCATTATTTTTTCAAAATAACGCTGAGTTGGGGAAAAAGGGCATTCTCAGACAGCCTCCTACGGTACAATTGTCGTTCCTGCATTACCCGCCAGGGTTTCACGAAATAACTCAACCGTCGTAATATAGGCTTTATTACCGCCACCGAGGACAAAATTAACAGCCGCTTGAACTTTAGGTTTCATACTCCCTGCGGGGAAGTGTCCCTTGTCGCATAATTGCTGGGCTTCATTTGCTGTTAATAATCTCAAATCCTTTTGGTTCGGCTCTCCGAAATTGAGCTTAGCTCCGTCAACATTTGTAAATATGGTAAACTCGGCTTCAAGATCTTCTTTGCGTTCGGCTGCTCGACGAATAAGCATTTCCCCCAACAGGCTCGAAGCCAAATCTTTATCAATAACGGCATCTACGCCGGAGTACACAGCGGCTGAGGTTTCGCTTTGATGCGGACGTCTGAAAACAATCTCATGCCGGCACTCATAAATCTCCTCTCCATCAGCTATTCCAGGTTTTACAGGGACAACCGGAATACCACCGCCGCCAACGGCTATGGAAATAAATCCGGCTTTGAGATTGGCTTCAACAACCTCGATTTCTACAATGTCAATAGGTTTGGGTGATCCGACCACTCTTCGCCAGATCTCCTCACCTTGATCATTTTTTTTATATAACTTGAATAATTGTAGCTCTCTTTCTTTTTCAGAAACTTCTTCATGCGTAAAAGAGGGGCCTATGAATTTAGTAGGGTCTTTAAAATCCGGATCATCAGGATCAACTACAACTTGAGTAACGATGGTTGCAAGGCCTTTGTTGATACCTCGCACTCTGAGGGCATTTGCGACATGGGCCATCATGAACCCCATCGCACCTTGGGTATCTGCAACAATAGTATCAAGCGGTATGGGGGGCATGATCGGAAGAGAATACTCGGACCGAAGTAAAATATTCCCCACTTGTGGCCCATTACCATGGGTTAGAATATAATAGTCGTCTGGATTTTTCTGTATAATCTCTGAAAGTAGATCGCACGTTTTAGCAGCGCGCCGCCACTGTGCCGGAATATCCGGATTGATTGTTTTGCCAGTCTCCGGATCGACTATATCTGTGGGAGCGACCTCATTTCCGCCCAGAGCAAAGATTCTTAAACATTTTCTCATCTTTTGTCTTCCCTATAATGATACTACTTCAAACCACTGACCATTGCCAACAAGGCCATCCTGACAAAAATACCGTTGAGTACCTGTCGGAAATAAGCTGCTCCTTTGTAGGAATCAACTTCCGTTGCAATCTCATCGACTCGGGGAAGCGGATGCATGATGACAACACCCTCTTTTGCCTTTTGCAGCATTGCGTTGTCAACCACATAGGCTCCTTTTAGTTTCTCGTATTCGGCGACATCAGAAAACCGCTCTTTCTGTATACGAGTCACATACAACAGGTCGGAGTCTGAAGCCGCATCCAGCAAATCTTCAGTCTCGATTACTTCTACTCCTTTTTCTTTGAGATTCGAAACCATATCAGCCGGCATCTTAAGGTTCGGCGGCGAGACCAGACGCAATCCAATATCGTAGAGAGAGAGAAGTTCAACCAGGGCATGCACGGTCCGACCGTATTTCAAATCCCCGACCAGGGAAACCTTAATTCCGTCGAGCTTACCAATCTCCTTTTTGATGGTATAGACATCCAGCAAAGCCTGGGTTGGATGTTGGCCTGCCCCGTCTCCGGCATTGATTACGGGGATCGTGGCTACTTCTGCCGCCTCGGCTGCGGACCCGATCTGAGGATGGCGCATCACGATGACATCAGCATATTGGGATACCGTTAGGGCGGTATCTCCGATGCTTTCTCCTTTGGCTGCCGAAGAGGTTGCTGCCGAGGCAACGCTGATGACCCCCCCGCCAAGCCTCAGCATCGCTGACTCAAAAGAGAGGCGAGTCCGCGTACTTGGTTCGAAAAACAGGGCGGCTAATACTTTCCCCTTCATGAGGTCATAGGTTTTCCCATTTTTAAGACCCTTCTCAAACTCATCCGCCACTTGCATGACCTTATCAAGATCTTCTTTTGAGAATTGATTTCCATGCAGAATATGCTTTCCAATAAAATTTTCGATCATTTGAAATCCTCCTCCGTTTTCGTAGTTATTTTATTTTAACAACTTTCAAATTACTTTCCGGGCCTTAAGTATCTTCTCCGGTGTCAGGGGGAGATCAAAAATTCTGGCCCCGATGGCATCGCATACTGCATTGGCTATAGCCGGTGCAGGAGAAGTGCATGCCGGCTCTCCTATCCCTTTTGCGCCAAACGGCCCTACGCCGTCGCCTGACTCAACCAGAATAGTCTCAACATCCGGGGAGTCAACGGATGTAGGAATAATAAATTCAGCAAAAGAGGGAGTAAGTGTAATTCCTTTGTTTAAAATTATTTCTTCGGTCAGACCGTATCCCATACCATAAATAGCGCCTCCTTCGATTTGTCCCTCAACGCTGTTTAGATTGATAGCCTGCCCAACATCAAAACATGCAATCAGTTTGAGAACCTTAACTTTGCCGGTTTCCACATCAACCGATACCTCCGCTGCATGAGTTCCAAAGGTAAAATCCGAAAAGACTTGACCCTGGCCGGTTTTAAAATCAATTAGCTCTCTGAAAGGGCCGTTAAACTGGGCCAAACTATAAACGGGGATACCGTCAGAAGCGCAGGCCTTCACAACATCACCCAGGGGAAGGGACACGATTGGATTGCCCTTGACTTGGATTTTGTTGTCCATGAGTTCAATATCCTCTTTACTCGATTTAAGCAATTCTTCGGCCTTTGATAGAAGGGTTTCCTTTAATTCAGTTGCAGCTTTTAATGTAGCGTTACCTGACATGTATAGTTGACGGGTAGCAGTTGTCGTACCTGCAATAGGTGTTAATGCCGTGTCGCCGAAATAAACGGTGACATTTTCCATGGAAACACCCAAAACCTCCGCCGCGATGGAAGCCAGTGAAGATGCCTGTCCTCCGCCGATATCCTGAACTCCGCATCTTACTACAATACTACCGTCCATCTCTGCGCTTACATAAGAGCGGGAGGTGTCGTGAAGAAAAACCATCCGGCCGTAACTTTGCATCCCGGAAGCGATTCCTCTGCCTATCTTTTCTGTAGGAGATCCCGGTTTAGAAGATTTTCCAAGGGCTGCCAGAGCCTTTTCAGCGGTCTGCTCGGTTTCAACACCGTGCTCCAGGATTCTTCCCGTGGCTAATTTGTCTCCTTTTCTCAAATAATTTTTTTTGCGGATTTCAATGGGCGTCATATTGAGCTTTCGAGCCATTTCGTCCATTTGGCATTCATATGCAAAACAGACCTGAGGTGCTCCGAATCCTCTGTTGGCGCTGCAAAATGTGTTGTTGGTTAACACGGTGTAAGAGTCGACTTTAACATGCGTAATGTCATAGGGTCCGGTTGCCATTACGGTTGAATAGAGCAGCACCCAGGGACTTAGATAGATATGCCCTCCGGAGTCAGAAATCAGCTCTATTTCATTGGCTACAAGTTTGCCGTCTTTAGTGGCACCGGTTTTGTATTTCATAATATAAGGATGGCGCTTGCTGGTTACAATTATCGATTCTTCACGGGTATAGGTCATTTTAACAGGCTTACTGGTTTTTTGGGTTAACAGGGCGAGGTAGGTCTCAACTGTAATATCCTCCTTACTTCCAAATCCACCTCCCACCATGGGAGCGATAACCCTGACCTGGTTATGAGGAACCCCAAGAACATCGGCAATACCTCTGAAATGTTCGATTACCTGTGTGCATACCCGTATTGTGATAACTCCGTCTTCATCTATCCAGGCTAAACCTGATTCCGGCTCCAGAAAAGCATGCTCCACAAACGGCACGTGATATGTATTCTCAATTATGACATCTGAATCGGCAAACCCTTTTTCAACATCCCCTTTTCGTACTTTATAACTGCAGATGATATTGCTTTGTTCTTCACCAACCTGGTAGGCGTCGGGTTTCATGGCTTCGATAGGATCAAACACACCAGGAAGGGGGTCATATTCCACTTGAATCAGTTTTATGGCTTCTTCGGCAATTGCCTCTGTTTTCGCTGCTACCAGGGCAACGCCTTCTCCCATGTATCTAACCTTTTTATCTGCTAAAACACGGTAGAGCCCTTCAAACCCGCCGACTTTATGGGTTTGTCCAAAACGGGTTACCGTTTCGTTGTTAGGTACATCTTTGGCAGTCAATACAGCTTCAACTCCCGGAAGCTTTTCTGCTTTTGTGGTGTCTATGGATAGAATATTTGCCGCAGGATATTTGGTCCTTAAAACTTTTCCATAAAGCATTCCCGGAGTTTCAAAATCTTCGGCATATTTTGTTTTTCCTAGCACCTTATCCCAGGCATCATGTCGAGGTATACGTTTACCAATGACCCGGTAATCGGCTTTTTCGGATGTTTCGGTTTTGACTTTATTAAGCATAGTTGATTTCCTTTATATTACAGCCTAATTGAGCGAAAATAATGCTCACTTAGGCGTTAATTGTTATTTGTTATTCGTTATTAGAATTTGATCGTCTCATTTTATAAATCTATGGTTGGTGAAATATAAAAACAGATATAATTCCTTTTAAACCATTAACCAATAACAAATAACGAATAACTCCCAATTGGTTTTTACTCGCTTGGGGTTACAGCCATTATTTTTTTAAAGCTATCTCTTCAATGGCATCAATAATTTTAACATATCCGGTGCAGCGGCAAAGATTTCCGGAGATAGCTTCTTTTATCTCTTCCCTTTCGGGTTTTGGGTTTTTATCAAGTAAAGTCTTAGCAGATAAAACCATGCCTGGTGTGCAGAAACCACATTGAATAGCTCCGGACTCAACAAAGCTCTTTTGAAGCGGATGAGGTTTTTCTTCGGTTCCAATCCCCTTAATCGTGATTATTTCCTTACCATCGGCTTGAACAGCAAGTGTTAAACATGAATTTACAGCTTTTCCATCCATTATAACAGTGCATACGCCACAGTCGCCCTGGTCGCAACCGTTTTTAACTTCAATTGCTTTTAAATTATTTCGTAATGTTTCAAGAAGTGTTTCCCGGGCGGTTACATCCACCTTTTGCCGTTCACCATTAACGCTGATTTCGATTTGATACTTTTTCATATTCCAAGGCTCCTATTCAAAGCATTTAAAATTGTTCTTTTAAAAATTGCCGTTGTTACATATCGTCGATATTCGGCTGAGCCGCGAATATCACCTATGGGAGAAATTTCTTCACGGAGGGTAATCGCGCATTCATCTATCAGTTTTTGATCGACCTGCTTGCCTTTGAGAAGTTCTTCAACCCGATAGGCACGAATCGGTGTCGGTGCTACGGAACCCAGTGCGATTCGGATTTTGTCGCATATATTTGATTTCTTTTGGGTTATCACCGCGATGCTGGAGATAGATATGGCGGATGCGTTTCTAAGTCCTATTTTGGTAAAACTGCCTTTTGCTGAAGCGTTTGGTTTAGGGATTGTGATATGAGTGAGTATTTCCCCTTTTCTTAAATCTGTTTGTCTGTAACTCTTAAAAAATAATTCCAAAGGTACATCTCTATGGGTGCTATCCGGACCTGCAATATGTGCCAAAGCCTCAAGAGCCAATAGGGGAGGGGCTGTGTCCGCGGCTGGTGAAGCATTAACCAGATTTCCTCCAATGGTGGCCCGGTTTCTAGTTAAAGGATTTCCTATCTGGCCGGCAGCAGAAGCCAGAATAGGGCATAGAGTGTTTATGGTATTACTTGAAGCAATATCAGCAATAGTGGTTGCCGCGCCGATGGATATGATACCATTCTCTTCCTTTATATAGGAGAGGTCTTTCATGTCGCTTAGATCAATTAAAACCTCCGATGATTTTTCACCATTTCTCATTTGGGGAATCAGATTCGTTCCGCCGGCAATAATTGTTGCCCTGTCTTTGTTTTTTGCTAAAAAACTTGTAAGTTCTGTTAAATTGTTTGGCCTTATGTATTCTGTGTTATTCATAGTATTCCTTTTTTCGAGTTCTTTAATTTTAGCGCAGCAAGCCATAGAACGCTTCAAATGTCCCCACGATTAGTTCGGAAGTTCAGACGCTGATCAATCGGAACATATTTTAAAAACCGCAATAGAGTATTGTCTGTTAAATTCCAAGTATTTGGTCACCTTCTCCTAAGCAAATAGGACGTAGCTTACTTTATTTATTTTGTATATTCTCCGCGCAATTCTTAATGGCTCTGACAATACCATGATAACCCGTGCATCGGCAAATGTTGCCCTTAATTTGACGGCGAATCTCATCTTCATCGGGATTAGGATTTTTCGACAAGAGGTCTTTGGCAACGAGAATCATACCAGGAGTGCAGTAGCCACATTGAATGGCATTTGTATCTAAGAATGCTTCCTGAATCGGATCCAACGCGCCGTCCGGTTGGGCCACCCCTTCTATTGTGGTAATTTCAGCTCCATCAACGGCAACGGCAAGTGTAAGGCAACTCAGCACCGGTTCGCTATTCACTAATACTGTACATCCGCCGCATTGACCGGTACCGCAGCAATATTTGGCGCCGGTTAGTCCCAAATCTTCTCTCAGCAGATTTAGCAAAAGCGTATTTGGCTCAACCAAAAAATCGCAAGCTTCACCATTTATTGTAAAGTTAATTCTTTTTTTATCCATTATACGTTCTCTCCGGCCCTTTGCCACGCCAGTTTGAAGACGTCCATGAACAAAACACCGGCAACCTGTTTCCTGTAATCCTCGGTTGAGCGCATGTCTGTAATGGGCTTGATCTCTTCTGAAACCATCTTTCCGGCCTCATCAATAATTGTTTCATCAATTTTGTTTTCGGCAAGTATTTTTTCAGTGGAAAACATTCTTATGGGCACAGCAGCCACAGCACCCATGGCAATCCTACAAGCATTACAAGTCTCTCCTTCTCGCTCCACTGCAACGGCACAGCTTATTTTGGAAATATCCGAAGCAACCCGTGATTTTTTTTTAAAAGCACTTCCCGAACCTTTTCCGATTCGAGGAACTTGTATCTCCGTCATGATTTCATCTGGAGACATGGCTGTTTTATTGGGACCCTGAAAAAAATCCTCAAGTTGAACCAGCTTTTCCCCTTGCTCACTTAGAATCTTCACGAGGCCCTTTAAAACCAGAAGAGCAGGGGCGGAATCGGCGGCAGGTGAGGCGGTGCAAAGATTTCCTCCCAACGTCCCCATGTTTATTACCTGGATTTTACCAATTGAAGAAACGGCTTCATAGAGCGCAGTATAATTTTCATCTCCGTCACAAATCCGCATAATGTCACGCAATTTAGCTGCCGCTCCGATTCGCAACCCATTATCTTTGTTAATATCTCCTAACTCCGAGATCTTCATAATGTTGATCAGGCAATCTGGTGTTATCTTTTCATACTTTAAATGGGGCACGATGTCGGTGCCGCCTGCAATAATCTTTGCGTCTTTCCCGTACCGAGTCAAAAGTTGAAGTGTTTCGGCAATGGTTTTTGGTGTAAAGTATTCAAAATCATGTGCTATTATTCTGGTATTTACCGGCATGGTCTCATTCTTTCTTAAGCGATTTTTCCTTTATCGCTTTTAATACTTTTTCGGGCGTTATGGGTGTATCGTAAAACCTTATTCCAATGGCGTTATAGACGGCGTTGGCAACGGCACCTGCTGTACAATTATTGGCCGCTTCGCCGACTCCCTTGGCTCCAAATGGACCGGAAGGTTCGTAGGTATCAGCATAAAAAGTCTCGATGTCTTCAAGTGGCGGCATATCCATGGAAGTATAAACTTTATAATCCATAAAATTTGCGCCGCATGTAAGCTCACCTGTATTTGGATCGTACTCAGTATTCTCCAGGAGTGCCAGAGCGATACCCCTGCAGAGCCCCCCTTCAAGCTGACCGGCGCCTAGATCGGGGTTAATAGGAGTGCCGCAATCCACAGCCGCCACTGCTCGAGACGGCCTGATTTCTCCGGTTTCAGTATCTATTTCGACTTCGATATAATTGGTCACAAAACAAGGAGGACAATTCACCTGTCTGTGGCTATCTACGGCAATGGCCGTTCCCCAGCCTTTAAATTGTGCGGTTTTAGCAACTTCGCCGACCGTGATGGATTTGTCTTTTGCGCCTTCCAGAAAGATAACGCCTTGACCAAGCTCCTCATCCGGACGGATCTGCAAGGCATCGGGGTTGACATCAATCAAACGGGAGGCAAATTCCAGTAAAATCCTCTTTGACTTTTCAGCAGCTATCTTAACAGTCGATCCGCCGCAATATATGCCGCGTGTGGCGTGTGTACAGACATCATATCCGGTAGTAAGGGTGCATGAAGGGGAAATGCCCACCTTGTCAAGCGGTACCCCCATTACTTCAGCTACGATTTTAGCACAGGCTTCAAGGGTTCCTCCGCCGTGGCACATAAGGCCGGTAAGAAAATCAACCGATCCGTCTTCATTTACTTTGACCATGGCCGTGGAATAATCGATTACCTCTCCAGGCATGGGTGCTCCGGTTCCGGATGTATGAAAGCTCCGGCCTACGCCGATTCCACGTCGATAACGACCGGTTTTTTCTTCCGGCCTTCCGCGATGTTTCCAGGCAATTTTATCCTTGCCCTTGAGCAGCATTTCTTCTACACCGCAGCTGCGGATAACGGAACGAACCGTTGGGCCTTGTCCCCAGAATGTTTCACCCAGTCCGACATAATTTTTCAATCGTAACTCGATGGGGTCTATTTTCATTTCTTCGGCAATAATATCCATTAAACTTTCCACGGCAAAGGAGACCTGGGGGTTGCCGTAGCCCTGCATGGCACAAGCCGGAGCCTTGTTGGTGTAAACCGTTGTGCCTTCAAAATTCATGTGGGGCATTCGGTACAGGGATGCGAACCAGCCCGACATGCATCCCAGCAAAGGATAAGCCTGTATATTATGCCCACCGATATCTATGGTGGTTTTCAATTCTCCGGCTGTGATAGTTCCGTCTTTTTTTAGTCCGTATTTGAGTTTCATGTGGGCAGGATATTTGCAATGGTCGTACATATCCTCTTCGCGAGTAAGATTCAACTTTACAGGTTTGCGGGCCTTAAGGGCAAGGGCCACGCAAATGGCAATGGGAGTATTCATCTGGATGCTTGAACCAAATGCGCCTCCTATTGATACACGGTGTACATTAACATTGCTAAGGGGAATGTCAAAGATTCGTCCGAGCAACTGGCGTGTGTTGTGAATGGATTGGGTCGTGGGCCAAACGTTAATACCACCGTTTGCAAGGGGTTCACAGACAACGGACTTGGTTTCCATTTGGGCATGGTAGACCCGGCCAGTATAAAATTCCTTTTCAATAACCACGTCTGCTTCTTTGAAGCCTTGTTTTATATCGCCTTCAGAGACATGGCGTTCGCAGGCGATGTTGTTCTCGATCGGCAATTCAACATCTCCCAGCATGACGTTCTCATAGAGCCGGGGAGCATCCGGTTTCAGGGCTTCAAAAACATCAAAAGTTGCAGGCAGTATCTCGTATTCGACCTTTATGGCACGCATGGCCTTTTCGGCAAGCGCTTCTGTCTTGTGGGCAACAGCAGCAAAACCTTCGCCAACGTGCTTTACCCTATGTGGCAGAACGGTCCTGTCCCGATATGTTTTAGCCGGTATGCTAACCTGGCGTTCGTTATATCTTGTTTGGGGAACTTCATCGGGGGTAATACAGACGGCGCCCATTTTTACCGCCTCACTGGTATCGATTGTAACAATTTTTGCATGGGGATAGGGGCTTCTGAGCACCCTCGCGTGGAGTATATTGGGGAGGTGAATATCCGACGAGAAGATCTCCTTGCCGGTCACCTTGGCATAGCCGTCTTTGCGTCGAGCTGTATGGCCTATTACAGAAAAATTCTTTTTTTCCATAGCTTAGTAGATGTATCCTTTATTACAGTATCGTATTATAATTGGATAATTTATAATCACCGCTGAGACGCAGAGGTCGCAGAGAATTTGTTTTTTTTTGCTTTCCGCTGAGAGGGCGGAAAGCAAAAATGTTCATCCCTGTGGGACAAAAAAATAACTACTTATATATCAATACAATGTTACTTTTATAATGTTTGAGCTATTTTCTTTTGCCGTCCCCTCAACGGCAAAAGAAAAAATATTTAACTCTGCGATCTTTGCGTCTCAAGCGGAGCGGGCGGTGAAACAATATAAAAAAATACGTCATCGAACTTATGAATTAGGATACTAAGTACATTTTTTCGAGCACACTGAGAAATACTTTAAATATTCACCAAACAGGAGGTGTCCAGACGAAAAGAACTTCGGCTGTTTCCTTTCCCTCATTCATCCAGCTATGAGGCTGATTGCCGTTAAAGTATAGAGTATCCCCTTCTTTAAGTTTTATGTGATCTAAATTTATTTCAAAGTCGATTTCACCTTTTAAAACAAGAACGAATTCTTCGCTCTCTTCAGGATGAAGCAATTTATCAGAATCATCCGAGGTTCCACCCGGCTCGATGATGCTGATTAAAGGCTGCATTTTTTTTTGGAATATTGCTCTTGTCAACAGCTGGCTTGTAACTTTTTCATCGGGATAATTTATGGATCTTCGATCAGCTTTACAAAGCTTCCAGTTTTTTTTTGGTTCCATATCTTCATTACGGAAAAAATCGCCCACCTGAGAATCAAGAGCTTCTGCGAGGCGACCCAACATGGAAACGGATGGGACGTTTATCCCCTTTTCGAGTTGGGAAATATAAGACTTCGTGCAACCGGCTTTATTGGCAAGCTGTTCTATTGTTAGCTTTTTTGTTTTTCGAAGTGTTTTAATTTTTTCTTGAAGAAATTTTCGCATTAATTTGCAAGATCCTCAGAAGTATTTGGAGGTAAACTATGACTTAACTTTAAAGCCACATAGTTTTCGAACACTAAAATATTATAGAAAAATAATTTATAGTATAAAAATTTAAATAATAAATTCCTTTTGTTATACATGACGCAGGCTAAAAACCATGTCCGAATTATCCATTTATTTGTTCAGTATTACTTAACTTATTTAAGGGCTATGATGTTGTCAAGTAAAAAATTGATTCGATACAACAATATTTGTTTGTTGATAGTACTTAGACCTATTAAAAAGAATATCTTGATAGTAAAAAATTCGTGTTTACTATTTGTGCTATATTTGTTACAGTACCAGTAGCTTTCAGTCGGCCAATTTTTTGAGTAAATCATGAATAGTAAAATCTTGATGTACAAAAAGTGACTTTTTTACGAATTCATCAACTTTACTTTTAACGAAGGAAGGTACCAAAATGAATAAGGAAGCTTTAACAAAACATGAAATTTATAATAAGCTGTTTGGATTTACCGAACATGATTTAGATGCTATTGTCAATTTTATCGATTTTATGAGGCATAAAAAAAAGCTTGGAACAAAAAAGGTAATCAAACTTGAAGGTATTCTTAAGGGTCATGATATAGACTTTTCCGATCTGAAGAAGTTAAAACAGCAAACCTGGAAGCACGTTGACCAGGAGTTTGCCAATGGATAGTTTTGTAACCGACACTCAGGCCCTTGTAAAATTTATGCTGGGCAAAAAGGTAATCAATAAAAAATCCCATCAGGTTTTCCACTCCACCGATAAGGGAGATGCCACTATCATCAATCCTGCCATTGTTTTGATGGAGGTTCTCTATCTATTTGAAAAGAACAGGATCGATATCAGCCTGCTTCAAACCGAAGATCTTTTCAAGAGCCAAAATTATCAGTTTGAGCCGCTGAGCTTTGAGATTCTTAAAACCGCTTCTGAGATCGACGACATCCCCGAGTTGCATGACCGGCTTATTGCTGCAACCGCCAGATATCTTGACCTGCCAATTATCACCAATGATCCCGTGATACGGAACTCCAAATTTGTTGAAGTTCTGGTGTAATTAAAACAAGATAGCCGATTGTCATCTTAAAGTCCCCTATTACGTCCTCTATTGTTTGCAAAATCCTTTGACAGGTCAGCAATAATATGATATAAACTGCCAATTTTAAATATAATCTGTAACATTTTAACTGTTTGAACAACAAAGCCATCAAATTTGCCAACTGTATACATATGGAGGTAAAAGTGAATATCAGGCGAGTCAAAACCCCTGCAATTAACATGCTTATAATTAGCATATGCTTTTTACTCCTTTCTTTTTCCACCTACGCAGCTTCCAGGGGCATATATGTAAAAGCCAAAACATCTTCCGGCGGCATGAAGGAGATATCACTCTATTCCGGGTATCATGCATTGGTTGTGGGAGTTAGTGATTACGAAACATGGCCGGATCTGCCCAATGCCACAAAAGATGCTCATGAAATAGCACGCCTTTTAAAGAGGATGGGATTTGAGGTTAAAACGGTAACAAATCCCTCTTCACGTGAGCTTAAAAATGCTCTGAACGATTTGACATACAAATATGGCCTGGAATCAAACCGTGCTATTTTGTTTTATTATGCCGGACATGGGGAAACAGAAAAGCTGGCTGACGGTAATAAGTTGGGATACATCATTCCCAGAGACTGTCCCTTGCTAAAAGAAGATCCACAGGGTTTTGTGAGCAAGGCCATCAGCATGAAGGATATGGAGGTCTATTCTTTGCGAATTCGGTCAAAGCATGTTTTGATGTTGTTTGATTCCTGTTTCTCCGGCTCACTTTTTTCATTGGTTAGAGCAGTGCCTGAGGATATAACTGAAAAGAGTACGCTTCCCGTGCGCCAGTACATTACAGCCGGTACCGAGGATGAAACCGTACCTGATCGAAGTATGTTCAAACGATGTCTTATTTTAGGATTAGAAGGCGATGCAGATCTTACCAGAGACGGTTATATTACCGGAACGGAACTGGGATTGTATCTTTCAGACAAAGTTGTACAAAGTACCAGTCGTGCCCAGCACCCTCAGTATGGGAAAATTAGGACTCCGGAATTAGCAAGGGGTGATTTTGTGTTTCTCCTTGCTAGCTCCGGCGCTGTTGTGGAAGCTCCTGGCGAAGCAACCCTTTCAGTGGAATCGAATGTATCAGGCGCAAGAGTATTTGTGGATGGTCAAAAGGTGGGGACAACACAATTATCGGAAGTGGCAATTTCGGAAGGCGAACACAGAATACTGGTAGAGAAATCCGGATATGAGACATACAGGAAAACAATCCGTGTTAAACAGGGCCGGTCCATATCGTTATACGTAGATCTTAGTATGAATACTCAACAGAATGGCAGACTTTACGTAGACACACAGCCTGCTGATGCCAATGTGAAAATACTTAACATCGGGCCTGCATTTTACCAGGGCATTGAGCTTGAAGCTGGCAGTTATCAAGTGGAAGTTTCAGCGGATGGCTATGAAGGTAAAAAATTGTGGATATCACTTGCCGCAGGAGAAGATAAGACTCTTGATATCAGTTTGAAACGAGAAACCGCATCCCGTGAAGGTAAAAAGATTACAAACAGCCTTGGGATGGAATTTTTATATATAAAACCGGGAACATTTATGATGGGAAGCCCTTCCAGTGAAAAAGGCAGGCAAAAAGATGAAAAGCAACACAGGGTAACCCTGAGCAAGGGATTTTATATACAGACCACGGAGGTGACTGTTGGGCAGTGGCGAGAGTTTATCCGGGATTCGGGATACAAGACAGAGGCAGAAACCGGTGGCGGCGCCTGGATCTGGACAGGCTCAAAATGGGAAAAGAAAAAGGGATATTATTGGGACAATCCGGGTTTTTCTCAGAGCGAAAACCATCCTGTGACATGTGTGTCATGGAATGATGTCCGTAAATTTATAAACTGGATAAATCGTAAAGAGGGAAAATCTTATAAATTACCGACTGAAGCTGAATGGGAATATGCGTGCCGGGCAGGGAGTATGACTGCTTTTGCTAATGGTGACATATCTGAGCTCAAATGTGGTTATGATTCAAATCTGAATGCAATGGGGTGGTACTGCTATAATGCAAATAAAAGGACACATCCGGTTGCCCAAAAGAATGCGAATGCCTGGGGGCTGTATGATATGCACGGCAATGTCTGGGAATGGTGTCAGGATAGTTGTGAATGGAAAAATGGTATAGTAACTGATACCTATCGTGACGGAATTGTTGATCCATTAAATACCAGCGGCTCTTACCGGGTGATCCGGGGCGGCAGCTGGGGCAATTACGCCAGGTACTGCCGGTCAGCGGATCGGAGCGGCTACACGCCCGGCGACAGGAGCAGCTTCCTGGGCTTCCGCCTCCTGAGGACACTTTAGTTTTTGAGTTTTTACATTTTTACCTTTTGGACCGGGGTTTGGGGCGGGCTCCATAAGAGCTAATTTAACAATGAAGGCTTTTCATTCGTCATTCCGGCGAAAGCCGGAATCCAGGATTTGCCAGTACCCTGAACTGGGGCCTGCCCCGGACTTTGATCCGGGGGAGACGACAATGGATAAACAACCAGCGGTATATATTTTGGCAAGCAAACGAAATGGAACCCTCTATATAGGCGTGACATCAGATCTTGTTAAAAGGATCTGGCAACATAAAAACAATATGGTAGAAGGATTTACTAAGCGTTACGGTGTTCATCAGCTAATTTGGTATGAATTGCACGAAAATATGAAATCTGCCATTGAGAGGGAGAAACGAATGAAAGGATGGAAACGAAAGTGGAAACTGGAATTGATAGAGAGTATGAATGCCAGTTGGCAGGATTTGTATAATACGATTGTTTGACTGGATTCCGGCTTTCGCCGAAATGACTTGTTAAGTTAGCGCTTATGGGGCGAAACCCCAACAGAAATTTATTAAAGAATAATGTTTTTTGCCTTAAAATGTCCTGTTTTTAATAATATAACCTTATCGTTTTTCCCATATATGTGCCGCTTACAGTTGCATATATACGGTTTCAAGTATGCATATATGTGATGCCTGTCCGAATATTCACCATACCATTTGATTCGAAAAAAGAGGTCTTCTCAGATGAAGACCTTTCACGATTTCTTCTGAACAAAAATGTAAAAAGGTTGCACCCTGAATTTTTTCAAATAAATGGCAAAGCATTCTGGACGGTTTTTATTGAGTATGAGGCCGTTGTAATTCCAGAAAAAAAGGATGCTGACTATCTTGATGAGGCACAAAGGCTGCTTATGAAACGTCTGAAAGAGTGGAGAAAAGAAAAGGCGGAAACAGTGGGGATACCGGTATTTATAATTGCAACCAATAAACAGCTTGTTGATGTTATTAAACGCGCGCCAGGGACCCTGGAAGCACTGCGGGAAATAAACGGATTCGGCAAGAAAAAAATTGAACGGTACGGCGGTGAAATTGTTAAAATCATAACCGCCTTTTATGAAAAAAAGCCACTTCGTTTCCAAAAATCAAAAAAGTTGTCCGAAAAAAGAAGTAAAACAGATGATGCAAAAAACGAAAAGGGTTAATAAATGAGAGACGATTATCCATTATTTGTGCATTGGTACAAAACCCTTGACTGGATATTGTCAACCATTGAAAATTTTCCGAAAAAAGCGAGATTTTCTCTGGCATCTCGACTTGCAAATGGCGCTCTGGATACGATTGAGCTTATTATCGAGGCCATATATACCAAAAACCGTCTCCATATATTGAATAAAATAAACCTATATATGGAAAAGCAGCGTGTTTTGTTTCGCATTGCTCATGACAGGCGATACATTTCAACAAGGCAGTATGAATATGTTTCAAAAGCAATTGATGAAGCAGGTAAAATGACAGGCGGATGGAGAAAGCAAACCCTTGAAAAGAATCAATAATCTTTTTAACAGCATCACTTCATACGAAAATCTATTAATCGCTTCCCGTCTTGCGATGAAAGGAAGCGGCAAAACCGCTGCAACTTGCAAGTATTTCTATCACTGGGAAACGGAAATTTTGCAACTTCAGACGGAATTGTTAAATGGGATTTATCGGCCTGGTTCATACCGCTATTTTATCATTTATGATCCAAAAGAAAGAGTTATTGCTGTTGCCCCTTTTCGTGACCGGGTTGTCCATCACGCAGTGGTTCGAATCCTTACGCCGATTTATGAACGTGTATTTATACATGATTCCTATGCCACAAGGCCTTGCAAGGGGACACATGCCGCTATTAAGCGTGCTCAAAAGTTTATTAGGCAGTGGCCCTGGTATCTTAAAGCAGATATTGAAAAATATTTTAACAATGTTGATCATGAAATTCTTCTGGGAATCATAGAGCGAAAGATAAAAGATAGGCAGCTACTTAAGCTGCTGGATAGAATCATCAGAAATACACCCACATCTGGCATAGGGATTCCCATTGGAAACCTTACCAGTCAATTCTTGGCAAATGTATATCTTGACCCTTTGGATCATAAAATAAAGGATCAAATAGGTGTTAAAGGGTATTTACGTTATATGGATGACTTTGTCTTGTTTGGATATTCAAAAAAGGAGCTGTTAGATTTAAAGTGCTCTGTTGACCACTTTTTGTCAGAACGATTGAGACTTTGCTTAAAATCCAATTCAACCTGGCTGAATCGATCAAGCCACGGTCTTAGTTTTTTGGGAATGAGAATCTTCCCGAGGTTTATCAGAGTGAAGCCGGAAAACCGAAAGAGAAGCTTAAAACGAATGTCTAATATTGTTAAAAAATGGGAAATTGGCGAGATTGAAGAAGAGCGAATGGCCAAGAGCCTGGCCAGTATTGTTGGGCATCTTCGTTATTTCTGCCCCAAGGTAAATATAGCTTTGGAAGCAGGCGCCGAATAAAGGTGGCTCTAACCGGGTGATCCGGGGCGGCAGCTGGAACAATAACGCCAGAAACTGCCGGTCAGCAAATCGGAACAACAACACGCCCGGCAACAGGAACAACAACCTGGGCTTCCGCCTCCTGAGCACGGGGGAACAGCAGAATCCGGTTTCGTTACGGCGCCCCAGACCGTCTACACCCCTGTCCAGGCGCTGCTTCCTGCATCCTGCCTCTATATACTTATATATGGTGCAGGATCGAAAAGAACGGATCGGTCCCGGGATTAGTAGATAAATAAATGGATAAACTTTTTTATCGAATATGCCGGGACGATCAATTATTAATCCGGCGACTAAATAGGCAACAACGTCATACCGGACTTGATCCGGCATCCAGTGTCTTTCTGGATTCCCGCGTTCGCGGGAATGAGCACCCTCGGGTATTTAACCGCCGGAGTAATAAGAATACGTTAATTTGATTAATGACTTTAATTAAAATATATAATTCATGACGTTGGAAAAAATCTCCTTAAATCCCTTTAAAAAAGGGAGACTTTTGATTTTGACATTTGCAAACAAAATCTGCTATAAAGGCTGTTGCTTAGCACAAATTATTAAAATTACACCCACAACATAATGAGAATAATATTTAATTTATGGAATGTATAATTACATAAAAAGATAAAAGGTGCTGATATGATTAAACGTATTATTTTCAGGTTATCTACCATAGCATTTTTATTTGTTTTATTAATTCCGAGTATTTCTCTCTCCAGCCAGGATCGCCGGATTGCCCTTGTTATCGGTAATGGTGCCTACAAATTTTCTCCTCTCAGGAATCCGGTGAATGATGCCAACGATATGGCTGTTGCTCTGGAAAAGTGCAAATTCAATGTAGTGAAAATAACCGATGCCAATAGAGGTGAAATGCGCAAAGCAATCAGGAAATTTGGGAATAAACTTATGAGAGGGGGAATAGGTTTGTTCTATTATGCGGGCCACGGGATTCAAGTTAATGGTGAAAATTATCTGGTTCCTGTTGGGGCTGAAGTTTTCGCTGAAGATGAGGTTGAGGATGAGTGTCTGAAGGTATCATCTGTATTAAGAAAAATGGAAACAGCAAATAACAGCCTTAACATAATAATACTTGACGCCTGCAGAGATAATCCTTTTGGGCGTAGTTTCAGGTCCGGTAAGAGTGGTTTAGCAAAAATGGATGCCCCGACCGGCTCGATTCTGGCCTATGCCACAGCCCCTGGATCAGTTGCCGCTGATGGTACAGATAGAAATGGCCTGTATACGTCCAAGCTTTTAAAGCATATGACGACACAGGGGATAACAATAGAAAATTTATTCAAGCGGGTACGAGTTGATGTAATGAATGCTTCAGGCAAAAGACAGGTTCCCTGGGAATCATCGTCTCTTGCGGGAAATTTCTATTTCTATTCAAAAAGAGGAATTACAATTGCGGAAAGTACAGCATTAAAATCGCAACCGGTTAAAGAGACGCCAGAGATTGAGGAAAAAACCAAAGATGAGCTTGAACTTGCACTTTTAAAAATAAAAAAGTTGAAAGAAGCACAGCAAAAGGAAAAAGAGGCAAAGGGACGAAAGTTTAAAAATCTTCTTGCTGATTTGAAAAAATACCAAACTATTGAGAAATCAGATTTGGATGATGAAACAAAATATTCTGCCTGGAAGGCAATGAAAAGAAAATATCCTAAATGGAGTTCAGGTATAGGATCAGGCGATTCTACGGGCATGGTATATCGTGCACTTGAAGAAGACAATGATGGTACGTATGCAGAAATAGCCAAGGCCTCGGGTTTTGAGTTGTCAAAGACAAATTCAATTGGGATGGAGTTTGTTTATATAAAACCAGGTAGCTTCATGATGGGAAGCCCTTCCAATGAATCCGGGAGGGATGATGACGAGGTGCAACACCGCGTGTCCATAACAAAGAGTTTTTACATACAAACAACGGAGGTGACCCAAGGGCAGTGGAAAGCGGTAATGGGCAGCAATCCATCTCATTTTAAAAATTGTGGTGATGACTGTCCTGTGGAAAATGTTTCCTGGAATGATGTTAAAGAATTTATTCACAAGCTGAACCAGCGGGAAGGCAGCGGTACTTACAGGCTGCCTTCAGAGGCCGAATGGGAATATGCTGCCAGGGCAGGAACGGATACGCCTTTTTCCTTTGGTCGATGTTTATCCACTGATCAGGCCAATTATCATGGCAATTATCCATTATCAGGATGCGCTAAAGGAAAGTATAGGAATAGTACGATCCGTGTAGCCAGTTTTTCTCCCAACGCCTGGGGCTTGTATGATATGCATGGTAATGTCTATGAGTGGTGCCAGGACTGGTATGCAAAGTATTATTCCAGTTCAGCAACCGATCCCACCGGCCCATCCAGCGGCTCTTACCGGGTGATCCGGGGCGGCAGCTGGTACAATTACGCCTGATACTGCCGGTCAGCAGTTCGGAACTTCTTCACGCCCGGCGACAGGAGCAGCTTCCTGGGCTTCCGCCTCCTGAGGACACTTTAGTTTTTGAGTTTTTACATTTTTACCTTTTGGACCGGGGTTTGGGGCGGCTTCCGGCCCGGAGGGCTCTACCACGGCGGGAGCCCCAACGGAAATTATTTAAAAGTCAATTAAAATATTGATAAATTTACTTGTAAATATGCTTTTTTAACTAAAGTTGGTGATATTTGATAAAAATATACCCATTTTAATAAATATTTTTTACTCATCCACCCCATATATGTGCAGTTCTACTCGCATATATGCGATAATATATATGCATATATACTATTTCAGTTTTAATCATTTTGCCCTAAATTATTTTGCCTTACAAGCCGGAGGCCAAAAAATTAATTATAAAACGCTTCAGCATGGAGGTTTTTCGTTATGAGATTTAAAATTTTTATTTTAATAGTGCTAATGCTATCCGTACCTTTATCCTATGGTCAGGATAATAATGTGTTTGAAAAAGCGGATGATATGTTTGAAGAAATGGACTATCAAAATCTTACTTTAAGATTTTTCAATGCTGTTAATGGAAATGGAATACCAGGAGCTGAGGTTGAAATAGAAGGAATAGGCGCAGGCGAAACCGATGATGAGGGTAAGCTTTTGTTTCCTGTCCCTGAAGACGGAATTTACGATGTATATTTTAGAAAAAAGGGTTATATTGACTCGGATTTCAAGATAAAAATTATGGTCGGCACAATATTTTTCAACAGGTTTTCAGTATCACCAGAGATAGATCTAAAGTATGTCAGGATAGTTCTTGATTGGGATAGAAGACCTTCAGATCTTGATGCTCACCTTGTAAAGGAAGGGGGTTATCATATATCATATAGAAACATGCATACAGTATCAGATGGAAGCGCTAAACTTGACAGGGACGATATGGATGGCTTTGGGCCGGAGACAATTACCATAAAAAGAGTGGACATAAACTCAAATTACAGATTCTTTGTCCATGATTATTCAAATCAGTCAAACCGTTTAAATCTGCAACTTTCAAAATCAAAGGCCTGCATTAAAGTTTACGGCGACGGCAAACTTCTCCAGTTGTTTAATGTTCCGCAGAATGAAAGAGGCATAGTCTGGGAAGTATTCCGCCTGGAAAAGGGCAGGATTGTTGAAGTCAATAGAATATCAAAAAAAATGATGTAGGTGGATACTCTAATCGCCATTGTATCTACAGGCGGTAATTTGTAGCTTTGGTTTTCAAAAAGATTGACAAAACCATATCGATCGATATATTGTAATATATAATATTATCGATGGGGGATTTGAAATGCAAATTGTAACAGTATCGCCAAAATATCAAGTAGTAATACCAAAAAAGGTTAGAGATGTATTGCATCTTCGGCCCGGACAAAAAATGCAGGTTGTAGAATATGATGGACGGATCGAGCTTATCCCGGAGCGAGATATTAAAGAACTTCGCGGATTCCTAAAAGGTATAAACACAGAGTTCGAACGCGAGGAAGATAGAACATGAATATTGTCGATTCTTCCGGTTGGCTTGCTTATTTTGCGGATGAGCCGAATGCTAAAAACTTTATAACCCCTTTAAATGATACGGCTTCACTTATTATTCCATCTGTAACGATATATGAGGTTTTCAAGGTAGTTCTTCGAGAGTCAAGTGAGAATAATGCGTTACAAGCAGCCGGTGCTATGCATAAAGGAACGGTTGTGGATCTAACAGCTTCGTTGGCGATTGCTGCCTCAAAAATAAGTTTGGAGTATAATCCTCCAATGGCTGACAGTTTTATTCTCGCAACAGCAAAGGAATTCGATGCCACCATTTGGATTCAAGATGCAGATTTTAAAAATATAGGCGGGGTAAAGTATTTCGCCAAGAAATAAATACTAACGTCATTAGCACTATTTCAACTTCCCATGTTTTGATAGCTCTTCCAGACCACTACGATCCAAAAGCCTAATATTCTTGCCGGTTACTTCGATCAGATTTTGACTGGTCATTTTCGCAAAAATTCGTGACAGGGTTTCAGGGATTGTTCCAAGAAGGCTCGCAAGCTGTCCCTTTGAAATAGTTAAAGTAATTACATCATTATTACCCTGTTCATTTGATACATATAAAAGATAAGACGACAGGCGACCCGGGACCTCTTTTAAGGAAAGATTTTCTACTTGAACCGTAAATCGACGAAGCCGGTTCGACAAAACAGCAAGCATGTTAAGCGCAAGCGAAGGATTGTCAGATATCAGATTCACAAACGCGGTTCTTGGGAAAAAGAGAAGACGGCTTTTAACAAGGGCTTCTGCATTTGCCGGGAATGACCTGCCGGTAAATACCGGCACTTCGCCAAATGGCTCCAATGGCCCGAAAATATGGAGAATTTGTTCCTTGCCGTCCATTGAGACTTTATAAATTTTGACCTTACCCCCTGCAATAATATAAAATCCGTTCCCATCATCTCCTTCTGAAAAGATTATCTCACCTTTATTGAAGTACTTTGTAAGGGCAATATGTCCTATTTTTTCGATCTGGTTTTCAGGAAGACCGTTAAAAAGGGGAGTGTTGGATAGTATTTCAAGAATTTTTTTCATAATTTGTAATATTTTAGCTGTTTGAAAAACAGGCCGAATGTGTAAAACTCGCGAATAAGTGAGAGTAAAGAAAGAACAGTGCATGCCATATTAATAAAATAAGTAAGCAATAAATGCCGATTAGTCTTTGAAACATACCGATTCAATCCCTGTTTTTTCTTAACTCTCACTAATACGCTCAGACAGTTACACGATTTAAAATTTAAAAACCTTTAAAGCTGTATAATTCTAATTACTTTCATAAGGCTAAATTGTTATTATAATTTTTTTTAAAAATATCACCTTTTTTTGACATAAGTCAAGGCAGAGAATTTATTTGTATAATAAAATACCTCCAAAAATTGGCAATGGTTTTTTTTAAAACCTAAATCATGCAGGTTTTAGGTTAAATATTAATTCAATAATACTGGAGGAAAATTATGTTTTGCTATCAATGTGAACAATCATCAAAAGGTAAGGCCTGTACAAAAATCGGAGTTTGCGGAAAAACGCCTGAAGTAGCAGCCCTGCAAGACTTGCTTATTTACGCGGTAAGTGGGTTGTCTTTACTTGCAGTGGAAGGACGGAAAGTTGGAATATCTGACGAAAATATCGATCAATTTGCCAGTGAGGCAATCTTTTCCACATTGACCAATGTGGATTTTGATCCCGAAAGATTCGCCGATCTTATAAATGAAACGGTACGGTTGCGTGATAAGCTAAAGGAAAAGGTTAAAGCAGCAGGCGGAAAATCAGATTTTTCAGAGGGGCCTGTTACATTTATCCCTGAAACCACTTTAGACGGAATAGTGGAGCAGGGGGAAAAGGTAGGAATAAAATCAGACGCTGATGAAGATCCGGATATTACTTCTCTTAAGCAACTTTTGGTTTATGGTATTAAAGGTGTTTCAGCATATGCTGATCATGCTGCAATCCTGGGACAAACCGATGAAAAGGTTTTTGCTTTTATACATGAGGGTATGGCTGCGACATTAAATAATGAATTGAGTGCGGATGATCTGGTTGGACTTGTTTTGAAATGCGGTGAGATTAACCTGCGGGCCATGGAACTTCTTGATGCCGGAAATACCGGAGCATACGGACATCCGGTTCCAACAGGCGTTCCGCTGGGTGTAAAAAAAGGAAAAGCGATACTTGTTTCCGGGCATGATTTAAAAGATCTCGAAGAGATTCTAAAACAGAGTGAAGGAAAAGGAATCAACGTGTATACTCATGGCGAAATGCTTCCCTGCCACGGTTATCCCGAACTGAAGAAGTATTCACACTTTTACGGACATTACGGCACCGCGTGGCAGAACCAGGCAAAGGAATTTGCCCAATTTCCAGGCGCTATTTTAATGACCACAAATTGCATCCAAAAACCAAAAGATTCTTACAAAGACAATATTTTTACAACAGGCCTTGTAGGCTGGCCGGGTATCGTCCATATCGCCGACAAGAACTTTGCACCGATAATTGAAAAAGCATTGGAAATGCCTGGATTTGACGAGGATGTTGAAGGCAAATCCGTCATGGTGGGATTTGCTCGAAACGCGGTCATGGGGGTCGTGGACAAGGTGATTGAAGCTGTAAAAAGTAAAGCAATCCGTCACTTTTTTCTTGTCGGAGGATGTGACGGTGCAAAAACCGGAAGGAATTACTATACCGAGTTTGTGGAAAAAGTGCCGGAGGATTGTGTGGTTCTTACACTTGCTTGCGGCAAATTCCGCTTTTTTGATAAAGACCTGGGTAACATCGGTGGTATTCCAAGGTTGCTCGACATAGGACAGTGCAATGATGCGTACTCTGCCGTCAAGATAGCGGTAGCTCTTTCTGAAGCCTTTGAATGCGGGGTTAATGATCTTCCTCTTTCTATGATACTTTCATGGTATGAGCAAAAGGCAGTTGCAATCCTTTTGACCCTGCTTTATCTTGGAATTAGGGATATAAGACTGGGTCCGAGCTTACCTGTTTTTGTTTCGCCTAACATACTTAACGTTTTGGTGGAGAGATTTAACATTATGCCGGTAAAGACGCCGGATGAGGACCTAAAAACCATTTTAGGATAATATGTTTTTGACAAGATTATCAGAATAACAATCTTGGTAATATTTTAGCTGTTTGAAAACAACGTCGCTTCAAAGGCAATTAAATTTTAATGTGTAAAACTCGTGTATAAGTGAGAGTAAAGAAAAAACAGTGCATGTCTTATAAATAAACAAGTAAGCAATCAATACCGATTAGCTTGTGAGACACACCAATTCAATTCCTGTTTTTTCTAAACTCTCACTAATACCCTCAGACAGTTACACGATCTATATAGTCCTAATTACTTTCATAAGGCTAAAATGTTGTGAATCTTGTAAATCCTGTCAAAAAAAATAAATTGGAATAGGTGATACCATGAAATGCCCTGGTCAGGACAGTCGATATTGGAAGCCGGGGGCTATTTTTGAAGAAAAATGCCCTGAATGCGGCAATGACGTTGAATTTTTCAAGGACGACACGGCCCGGAAATGCGGAAAATGTGGACACAAATTTGTGAATCCGAAAATGGATTTCGGCTGTGCATCATATTGCCAGTATGCCGAACAGTGTTTGGGGACAATTCCACCGGAACTTGTTGCTCAGCAAGAAGAGCTTTTAAAGGATCGGGTGGCAATAGAAATGAAGCTGTATTTCAAGACGGATTTTAAAAGGGTAGGGCATGCGATCCGGGTGGCACGCTGTGCAGAGGGGATCGGTATGAAGGAAAAGGGCAACCTTGCGGTAATTTTGCCGGCTGCATATCTTCATGATATCGGTATTCATGAAGCAGAACGCAAGTACAAAAGCACGGCTCCCAAGTATCAAGAAAAGGAAGGTCCACCAATTGCAAGATCTATATTGATAAAGCTTGGAGCAAATGAAGAATTAATAGACGAGGTGTGTGATATCGTAGGACACCATCATCATCCACGTAAAGATGAAACAGTTAATTTCAGGGTGCTGTATGATTCGGATCTTATTGTGAACCTGGAGGAGAAACACAAAGAAAAACCAATGGATTCAAAGAAAATGGCCAATATAATCGGAAAATCGTTTTTAACAGAAGGGGGTCGTGAAGAAGCAAGGAAAGTGCTGCTGAGCTAAGACCCTAATTGAAAAAAAACTCAAAATAAGACCGTTTTAATTATAAACATACAGACATCGTCAAATAGTTGAGTGGTTAAATGGTTGAGTAGAAAAAGAATTATAATTAAATCAATATGTTAATATTTTCAAGCGGGTGGTTGTCCAATTATTTTGCAAAACGGATATTATTCCTATCATTACAACCACTTAACTACTCAACTACTCAACGACTTAACGAGATCTGAACATAAGGAGAAATTATGAAAATATTAAGAAAAATAATAGAAATCGATGAAGAACTGTGTGATGGATGCGGAGTTTGCGTGCCGTCATGTGCCGAAGGTGCGCTTAAAATTATAGACGGTAAGGTGAAAGTTGTTGCTGAGAAACTTTGTGATGGACTAGGTGCCTGTATGGGAGAATGCCCTGCCGGTGCACTTAAGGTTATAGAACGGGAAGCCGAAGAATTTAATGAAGAAGCTGTTGAAGAACACCTGGCGGAAAGAGACAAAAAAGAAAGCAAAGAAGAAGCGGTGCTGCCCTGCGGATGCCCCTCAGCGCAAATCCAGAATTTTATGTCAGCTGATCCCTGCCGGGAAGCTAATATACCTACTGCCATCCATAGCGAAGTGGAGTCTGCTCTATCCCATTGGCCGGTTCAGATAAAGCTGGTGCCTCCCCAGGCTCCGTTTCTAAAAGGGGCGGATCTTCTTGTCCCGGCAGACTGTGTTCCCATTGCTTTCCCCAATCTTCACAGGGAATTTTTAAAAGGAAAGGCCGTAACCATGGGATGTCCTAAATTTGATGATGTTGATGAGTATATTCAAAAGTTTACAGAGATATTCAAAGTTGCGGACATTAAGAGCATTACCACGGTTGTAATGGAAGTGCCCTGCTGCTCAGGCCTTCCAATAATTGTGAAGAAAGGATTGGAAGCGTCCGGGAAAAAAATACCCATGGAAGAGGTAGTTATCAGTACGAGGGGTAAGATTCTGGAACGGATTAAAAGTTGAACTGAATATCTAATATCGAACAATGAACCGCAGAATAATGAAGGGTTTTCTTCGATATTCTGCGGTTTAAGAATATTCATTTAAACCAAATACTTACATACCCCTTGTATCAAGTGTGTACTGCGCTCATCCTTTTAGGGCTGGTAGTTGACTTTTCCCATGAAGGATTATATGATAGGTGGCACTATACCACGGCACAATCTTATGTGTCTCTGTGGCAAACTACCGGGTTAAATCATTGTCAGGCGCACAGAAAAAATTAAAAAAACTTCAATCTCTATTACCAAAGACATTAAGGATTGACCGTTATAAAATAAAACGTGAAATCAACAAATTAAAGCGATATAATACTGATTCTCCGCCAAGTGAAGAAGTAAAAAAAAGACTCCGAAATCTTGAAAATCGACTTCAATCATCCATAAAAAAAAGATCGTGGCGAAAAGAAAACCTGCCAAAGCCTACATATAACGACAGCCTTCCTATAACAGCAAAGAAAAACGAAATAATTACTTCAATTTTAAAACACCAGGTGGTTATTATATCCGGTGAAACAGGTTCCGGGAAGACCACCCAGATACCCAAGTTCTGTCTTGCTTCAGGAAGAGGAATAGACGGCAGGATTGGATGTACACAGCCGAGAAGAATTGCTGCCGTGGCCGTAACCAACCGAATAGCTGAAGAACTGGGTGAAAAAGCAGGCGAGTCGGTTGGTTATAAAATCAGGTTCAAAGACAGAACTAGACATGATTCATTTATAAAGATCATGACGGATGGGATTCTTCTTGCTGAGACTCATAACGATCCTTATCTGAATGAATACGATACTATAATTGTAGATGAGGCGCATGAGAGAAGTCTTAATATAGATTTTATTCTGGGGATTTTAAAGACACTCTTGAAGAAAAGAAAAGATCTTAAACTGATAATAACTTCAGCAACCATCGATACGGAAAAGTTTTCAAAAGCGTTTAATAATGCACCTGTAATAGAGGTGTCAGGCCGCATGTATCCGGTTGAGGTGCAATATCATTCTACGGAGCAGGAAAAAGATAAGAATGAGGATCAAACTCATATAGAACTGACCATAAATGCAGTTGATAATCTGCAAAAACAAAGTCCTTTTGGTGACATTCTCGTATTTATGCCGACGGAACAAGATATCCGTGAAACCTGTGAGATACTTGAAGGTAAAAATTATAAAGGCGCCATTGTTCTTCCTTTATTTGCAAGACTTTCCGGGTTTGAACAATCGAGAATTTTTTCAAGATCGCAGGGCAGAAAAATTATTGTTTCAACCAACGTTGCCGAAACTTCACTAACAATTCCGGGTATTAAATACGTGATCGATGCAGGTCTTGCGCGCATTCCCCGGTACACGCCGAGAACAAGAACCACATCGCTACCGGTTTCACCCATATCAAGAAGCAGTGCAGATCAGAGAAAAGGAAGATGTGGAAGGGTTGAAAACGGCGTTTGCATACGTCTTTTTTCAGAAGAGGATTATAATTCTCGTTCCATTTATACTTTACCGGAAATTTTAAGGGCCAATCTGGCAGAAGTTATCCTAAGGATGATAGACTTAAAATTAGGCGATATTTCAGATTTCCCGTTTATAGACAGACCTGATCCAAAGAGTGTAAGGGATGGATTTGAGCTTCTATCGGAACTCGGGGCCATAAAGACGGACGACGGACGACGGACGACGGAGGGCAGAGGGCAGAGGGCAGAGGGCGGAAGACGGAAGACGGAGAGCGGAGGGCAGAGGGTAGAAGACGGAGGGCAGAGGACAGATGGCGGAGAACGGAAAGCGGAGGACAGCTTTTTTCTTACTGAAAAGGGAAAGATTATGGCGAAGATGCCGGTTGACCCAAGACTTTCCCGTATGCTTATTGAAGCGGAAAAAGAGGGATGCATTAAAGAGCTTGCTATTATTGCTTCTGCTTTAAGTTTACAGGATCCCCGGGAGAGACCAACGGATAAATACGAAGCTGCTGATAAAATACACGCAACCTTTAATGATCCTTCTTCTGATTTTATTACCTTTATAAATATATGGAACAAATATCATGAAACTCTGCGAAAGGAAAAAAGTACAAATAAACTAAAACGATTCTGTAAAGCGAACTACCTCTCATTTAAACGTATGAGGGAATGGCGCGATATTCATGCTCAGGTTACTGATATATTGAAAGAGTGCGGGATGAGGAATGTTGATTCCAAAACGGTGGGTGTCTTAAATACCGGATCAGAACTTGAGAACCAGGCATATGAAAAAATTCATAAATCGATTTTGAGCGGATTTCTGTCGAATATTGCCATGAAAAAGGAAAAAAATATATTCACCGCTGCAAAGGGAAAGGAAGTGATGATATTTCCGGGTTCCGGTCTTTTTAATAAGGCCGGCAAGTGGATTGTTGCGGCGGAAATGGTAAGGACATCAAGGCTATTTGCCAGGACTGCGGCAAAAATAGACAGCAATTGGCTGGAAGACCTTGGAAAAGCACAGTGTAAATATACATATATGCACCCCCATTGGGAAAGGATCAGGGGTGAAGTAATTGCTTTAGAGCAGGTAAGTTTATTTGGTCTTATCATCCTTTCCGATAGATCAGTATCCTACGGAAGGATTAATCCTGACGAAGCAACGGATATATTTATACAAAGCGCTCTTGTTAATGGAGATGTGAAAAGACCTTTTCAATTTATGAAGTATAACAAAAAGCTTATTGATGAAGTTGAAGACATGGAAAACAGGATAAGAAGAAGGGATATCCTGGTAAGCGAGAATGATATGTTTCAGTTTTATAAAGATAAGCTTGAAAACATTTACAACATAAAATCACTTGAGAATTTTATAAAAAAAAGAGGAGGAGACAGCTTCCTCAGGATGAAAGAGGAAGACCTGCTTTTATATTCTCCAGACGTGAAAGAACTTTCTCTTTTTCCCGACAGCATTGAACTTGGGGATAGAAGTTTTCAATGTGTATATAATTTTGATCCGGAAAAGAATGACGACGGCCTGACTGTAAAGATACCGATATCGCAGGTCTCAATGATTCCTATAGAATCTCTGGATTGGCTTGTGCCCGGACTTTTCAGAGAAAAAATTGAAGCGCTTATAAAAAGTCTTCCCAAGGTTTATCGAAGAAAGCTTGTTCCCGTTTCAAAGTCTGTAGACACCATTGTAAATGAGATGTCAAAAGGAGAAAATTCTTTGATAATCGAACTTGGCAAATTCATTAAAATACACTTTGGAATTAATATACCTGCATCTGCATGGTCTCTTGATTCTTTGCCGGATCATCTTAAGATGCGCATATCGATTATGGACCCAAGAGGCGAAGAACTTTGTTCAGGCAGAGAAAAGGATATTCTCAATTTGAATAACGTAATCGGCGCCGAACAAAAAGAGTCTGGTGAATTTAAATCCGCAAGAAAAAAATGGGAAAGAACAGGAATTAGAGAATGGGATTTTAAGGATCTGCCGGAAACCGTTTCCATAAAGGGTAGGGACGGGGCACAATGGGTTTTTTATCCGGGGCTGAAAATTGAAAATAAAAGTATCAGTCTCCGCCTTTTTCAAAATAAAGATGAAGCAGTAAAATCCCATAAAAAGGGTGTTTCCGCCCTTTTTGAAATATTATTTTCAAAGGACCTGAAGTTTTTAAAAAAGACTCTGACACTACCAAAAGATACGGCAAATACCGCCAAATATTTTGGAGGTGCAAAACAATTTGAGAAAATGCTTTATGAAAATGTAATAAAGGACCTTTTTCACAAGAATATACAGACTAAAGATAAATTTTATTCACATGCTGGATCGACAGGACCAACTATTTTTAAAAAGGGACAAATAAAATTAGACGGGACCTTACCGGTTCTTAAGGCCTTTCATGATACAAGGTCTACCATTTACAGCCTGGAAAAGGCCGAGAGGGCAAACAGCGGTATAGTTCAATTTCTTAAAAGATTAAGGGAAGAGCTCTCCAGGCTAGTACCGGAGACGTATATGGAGCTCTATGATGATGAAAGGATGGTTCATATTCCAAGATATGTAAAGGCTATTGCCGTCCGGGCAAAAAGAGGCGTAGAAAATATAGAAAAAGATAAATTCCGGTCAAAGGAAATCAAGATTTATTCCGACCGTTTGAATGGGTTTCTTGAAGAGCTTTCTAATTCAGTGTCTTCCCAAAAGAGAAATGCTATTGAGGATTTCTTCTGGCTTGTTGAAGAATACAAGGTTTCTATTTTTGCCCAGGAGTTGAAAACACCATTTCCTGTTTCAAAGAAGCGGCTTGATGAAAAATTAAAGGAGATAGAAAGGATGATTTAGGCAAGTATTTTGGTTATTTTAACTTTACAAAAAGTTATGGTAAGCTATGGTAAGCCTTGTGGTGTCCGGTTATTAGTAATCGGTGATCAGGTTATCGGTGATCGGTCAGTAACGTTCAAACGTTGAGCTTTATACACACTTGATACAGCTGCAATGTAAGCAACTTGTTTTATAAATATTCTATGTTTTTAGGAAGTTAGCAGTCAGTTAGAACCACATCCAAAATACCCTCTGTGTTAAGTGTGTCTTAAAGTCAGTTTCAAAAGGGGGGAGATTTTTAGGGTTTTCGTTCAGACACTAATTACCGATTACCAATCACTGATCACCGATCACCTGATCACTGATCACTCCAACATTTCGATACTCCGCGAACGAATAAATGCAACCACTACTTTTAGAGAATTTACCATTTAACAGGGATTCGAACCGTGTTCCCGGCCTTATTGTTGAAAAGAAGATATCCATTCTGATTTCCATATAAAAACAAATCTTTTGTAATCTCCACATCGTGTTTGCAGTAGTCGATAATTTCTCGTATGCGTCCCTGCTTCCACCACCGAAGAGCCTGAAGGCCGTCGGCGCTCTTTTTTGCCTTAAGAGTTACTTTGGCCAGGTGATCAAGAGACAGCCTGTAGCCGAGGTGGTTGTGTATCTCTTCAAGCATGTCAAGGGTCGGAAGTCTACGAAAGTCAAAGTCTGAATATCCGGCGAGTACATGATAGTCAAATCTTTTGATGTTGAAACCTATAGTAAGATCAAATTTTCTCATATGCTCAATTAGCATGGGCACCTGGTCTTCCAGGAATTCAAAGAATGTATCTTCCTTTGAATCATAAAGAACTGCACAACTTATGCCCATCAAATCGGCTCTATGCCATCCTCCGACTTCTTGAGCGGAACGTTGAGTTTCCAAATCAAAGACACCGAAATGAGTGTTTTGCAAATCGGTTTTTATGGTTGGTCCATGAGATGTTTCTGAAGTACGATTCTTTTTAGTTGATTGCCCCATCCGATTGCTCCTTTTAGAAACAAAAACATTGCCCCTCTCTTTAACTGTTTTTGAATGTACAGTGCTTTTCTGAATTCTGCGTGGCTTGGGGGCATCTTGTAATCTATTAAGGATAAAGATGGCGGCAGCCTTGTCAATTGGCCTGTTCCCGGAACCGCATTTTGGTGAATGTACGCAAGAGGGGCACCCGGATTCACAGGGACATTTTATAATAGTCTTTATGGTATATTGGAGAAGTTCTTCTGAACGGTTGAAAGCCTGTCTGCTTAATCCTGCACCGCCCGGGACTCCATCGTATATAAATACCGCAGCACAGCCAACCTGATTATGAAATGGTGTTGAAATACCGCCAAGGTCGTTTCTGTCTGTCATCACCAGAAGCGGAAAGATACCGATGGCGGCATGTTCAAGGGCGTGAATCCCACCCATGAAATGCAAATACTCCGAAACAGTCTCTTCCTGTATTTTTAAGGGGATTTTAAACCAGAGGCCTTCGGTTTCAAAGGTTTGTGGCGGAAGATTTAAAGGGATTATGTTTAACCTTTTTTTTGCATGAATATTCCATTTTTCGTATCCGGTAATCTGTTCGGTTACTTTAAGCTGTCCAATATAAACCGATGTTCCCCAAACATCCTTTTTGTCAAATATTTTCAGAATATCTGTATTTTTATCGGACCTTACTCTTGTATAATAGTCAACCTTTGCCTTTGAAACCTTTACTGTCATTGTGTCTAAATCGAGATTGTTAACAAGATAAGTATCTCCCTTATGAAGATATATTGCGCCGGGATGCGTCTCTTTAAAGGCTCTGAAGCCGTCTATCTCGCCTTTACTCTCTCCTGTTTTGCCTGATACAATGTTAAATCTGTTGCCGGTTCCCCTCAGATTAATATAACGATGGGGAAATTTTCTGGAGGAGTAGAATTCTTTTCCCTCGGCGCTCTTTAAGAGTTCGCCTTTTTTCACAAGCTTTGAAATACTTTCTTGAACAGGTTTTTCGGATAAAAATTTCTCGTCATTTTTTAAAGGAAGCTCTGCAGCGGCACATACAATATGTCTTTCAAGAATTTGAGGATTATAGGGATTTATTACTGCGGCTTCCGGCTCCCTGTTTATAAATTCTTTTGGATTGTGCATAAAATATTGATCAAGGGCATCTTCGCCGGCTATAAGCACAAGCGCGGAATCCTGACCGCTACGTCCTACCCTGCCACCTCTTTGCCATGTGGCGACAACTGATCCTGGATAACCAACAAGGATGCAGAGGTCCAGATCTCCGATATCGATACCGAGTTCAAGGGCGCTGGTGGAAATAACCGCCAAAAGATCTCCTTTTGTCAGCTTTTTTTCTATCTCTCTACGCTCTTCAGGAAGAAATCCCGCACGATATGCACTGATTAGGCCTGCAAAACGTCCTGATTGGCTTCCGGCCCAGATGGCAATAAGTTCGGTAAGTTTGCGAGACTGAGTGTATACAATAGTACGTAATTCTCTATGAAGCGCGGCTTTCAATAGAAGTATAGCTGCCCGGGCAGGGCCTTCAATGGGGTTAATAAAGAGAATATTGCGTTTTCCAAAAGGAGCGCCGCTTTTTGTTATTGTTTTAGCTTTGAGTCCTGTAAGCTGTTCTGTAAGTTGAGCGGGATTAGAAACTGTGGCGGAACTAAAAATGAATGTTGGCGAGACACCGTAAAAAGAGCATATCCTTTGAAAGCGTCTGAAAACCAGGGCCATGTTAGACCCCATGACACCGCGGTATGTATGGACTTCATCCACAACCACAATGTCAAGGCCGGAAAAAAAAGAAGCCCATTTTTCATGATACGGCAGGAGTGAAAGATGAATCATTTCAGGATTTGTTAAAAGGACGTTGGGGGGCATTTCTCGAATACGTTTACGATGCCAGGCTGAAGTGTCACCGTCATAAATAGCGGCCGTGGGCATTATTTGAGAGCTGTTTGCGGCCATATCCTCAAAAGCTCGTAGTTGATCCTGGGCAAGAGCCTTTAAAGGAAAAATATAAAGAGCCTTTGAACCGGGATTTTTTAATATATTTTCAAGAACCGGGAGAGTATAGATGAGGGTCTTGCCGCTTGCAGTAGGGGTTGCAACAACCACATGCCGGCCTTTTCTAATATGATCAATTGACTGGAACTGGTGGCTGTACAGTTTTTGAATACCTGATGCATATATGATCTTTTTTATCTCTTCAGGCCATGAATTTTCCGGTTCTTTCCACGAAGCAGGGATCTCAGGAAACACTTCATGATAAACTACCTCTTTTCCCGGGCGTTTTGAAGAGATCAAGGATTGCAAATATTCGCTTATTTTGGATATTTTTTTCATAAATATCTGGCCACTAAGCCACTAAGACACAAAGAAAATATAAATATAAAGTATATAACATTATCTGAGGAAGAAAAGCACATAGTAAGATAAATAAATGATTATATAATCTTGATATTTTAGTGCTTTTGTGGCCTTGCACTTAAAAGGTTTGTAAAAAGTCTAATTTTTAGCTTTTATAAAGCTCTTATGCTTATTTTACTTGAAAATAAAATTATTTGCGCTATAATATATGTAGTAAATTACTTTTACACCATATATTTCCTTTTTCAAGAGGTACTGGTAAATTTTGGATGATCCGTTTTTATTCAAGGTAATCTCAATTTTTTTATTCCTTTTAATTTCAAGTCTTTTTCCGGTTCGGGAACGATTTCATATCCGATTTTCTGCATTCAATTTTAACATATCAAAAGGGCCCTGTTTGTTAAACGGGTTTCTTTTGTGTTTAGTATATTTTAACCACGAAGTTTACAAAGAGATGAGACCTTTGGAAAATGCTCAATTTTGTTCAAGTTCAAGGCGGGCGAAAATTTTAACCACAGGCATACATTGAGTATTTCGAGGATTAAAATTTTAGCCTAACACAGAAATTGGGCAAAAGGGAGCGTTTTGCAAAGGTCTCAAAAAGAAATGATGAAAACCGAGGATAACAACAGTGGATTACGTATTATGGCTTGAATTAGTCCTGTTTATTATATTGATGGGACTATCAGGCTTTTTTTCCAGCTCCGAAACCGCACTATTTTCTCTTAGCAAATTGCAAATGGAACAGATGCGGCAGGACAATCACCCCCGCGTCGGTCTTATTGAGCGCATGATTGAAAAGCCACGCCGGCTTATCATTACAATCCTCATCGGCAATGAACTGGTCAATGTTGCCGCATCCGTTATCTCAGCCTCCGTTGTTATTCGAATACTAGGCGCCGAAAACAAATGGATAAACCTTTTTATTATGGTTCCCATACTGTTATTGGTGGGAGAGATCACTCCCAAAACTTTGGCTATACGTAACAATATTGCCTTTGCCGGCTTTGAAAGCCGTCCCATTGAAATCTTTGCCCGTTTTATAAAACCAGTGAGATGGCTGATACGGAAAGTGGCGGACTTGTTTATCACATTAATCATCGGCAAGGAACGTTCCCATGGCAATATTATCACCGAAGATATGGTACGCACTCTGGCGCATGATGCGGTTGGGGAAGGCACTTTAGACCGTAATGAGGCACAGTTCATCGAACACATTTTTGATTTTGGAAATAAGACCCTGCAAGATGTGATGACACCGCGTTCATATATCTTTTTTCTTTCCATGGATACGCCTTTGCCGGAAATGATTGCCGAATTAAGAAGAACCCGTCACACAAAGGCGCCAATATATCAAGGGAAAAGGGACAACATTGTCGGAATACTGCATGTGAGGGATTTGCTTGGCATTGATATGGAAGAATTGTTAAAGAATCAAAAGAAATTTAAAGAGTTGCTTCGGGAACCTTATTTCGTGCCGGAATCAAAGTCAGCGGCAGAACTGTTTCATACCTTTCGTGAGCGCAAACTATCCATTGCCCTGACCGTAGATGAGTACGGTGGTGTTACAGGTCTGGTCACCATGGAGGATTTGCTGGAGTGCATTTTCGGAGACATCCATAGTCCGTCTGACGTGTATCGCCAGGCTGATATAAAGGAACTCAGGGACGGCCGCTATACAATAGATGGAGCGATGCCCATATCGGACTTTAACCAGGAAATCGGTAGTAATTTGTCCGAAGAATTTGCTGAAACCATAGGCGGATTGTTGCTGCATGAATACGGCGAATTACCGCCAAAGGATACTATTATCGAGCTTGACGAATTGCGTTTTACAGTGGAGGAAGTGGAAGATAACCGCATTAAGAAGGTACGATTAGAAAAAGATGATTCTATTAAATCTGTTAAAGACCAGAGCAATAGGAATGAAGAAACCTCGACCATCGATTCCGGAGATGGGAGGGAAAAGTAGATCATGGATATCCTGTGGACTTTAATCATCATGGTGGTCTGCCTGTTATTAGAAGGATTCTTTTCCGGCTCCGAAATCGGAGTGGTGAGTGCCGACCAAATGAAATTGCGCCACGAAGCTGCCAAAGGGTCCCGTGGCGCCAAACTCGCGCTGAAAATGCTGGAAAAGCCGGAGTGGCTGCTTTCCACAACATTAGTTGGCACTAACATCTCTGAGGTCACTGTTGCCACTATGGCCACTGCTTTGATGATACACTTATTTGGTGAGCAAAGCAGTTTGATTACCATTGTGTTGATTATCCCGATAATATGGATCTTTGGGGAAATTGTACCCAAGAGCGTTTTCCAGCAGCGGGCCGACGTCATCACCCCTCGTGCTATAATATTTCTACGTTTTGCTTCCTACCTGTTCTATCCCATATTGGTTGTATTTACATTCATTACCCATTTGTTGACTAAGCTTCTTGGAGGCAAAGGTGAAAATCCCTTTACATTGCGTGAACAGATCATCACCATGTTGCAAATGCCTGCTGAGCATGGGGATATCCAGCCGGCGGAGAAGAGCATGATTCGCCGTATTTTCAGCTTTTCCGAAACCACGGCACAGGAAGTCATGGTGCCGTTGATCGATATAGCAGGCATTGAACGAGGTGCAAGTTGTGGCGAGGCCATTAAAATTGCGATGGAAAAGGCCCATATCCGCTTGCCTGTTTATGATGACAGGGTGGATCAGGTGATTGGCGTGTTAAACACGTTGCAGCTTTTAGGCGTCGAACCTGAAGAACCTATAAAACCCTATATAAGGCCGGTGAGTTACGTGCCCGGATCTAAAAGTATAGATAAACTGTTGCTGGATCTACGCAAGGATGGAGATACAGTGGCGGTCGTTGTTGATGAGTTCGGAGGTGCAGAAGGGCTCGTCACAAGCGAAGATATTATGGAAGAAGTGGTTGAAGAAATTGAGGATGAGTACGATATTGAAGAAAAGCCGCAACAATGGCTGCGCAAAATATCCGAAAGAGTCTACATCGTCAGCGCCCGGATAGAGTTGGACAACCTGGAAGAGGAATTAGGCATTGTCCTCCCTGAAGGAGAATATGCGACGTTGGCAGGGTTCCTTTTGGAAAAAGCGCGTGAGATACCCCCTGTGGGGACCACCATTAAGGAAAAGGATATTTCCTTCACCATACATCGTTGTACGCCTCAGGCCATCCAAGAAGTTCGTATCAGTTGGTGATGATGAAATTTGACCAGATACTTGAAAAGCGAATATCAGTTAGATCTTACGATTCAAGACCAATAGATAAAAATGATATTTTCATTATTTGTGAGGCCGCCCGCCTTGCTCCCTCCGCATGTAACAGCCAAACATGGCGCTTTATTGCTGTGACGGACAGACAATCCATAAAAAAAATCTGCCATGAGGCCATGCGCCCTGTTATTCCGAATAAGTGGATAGAACAGGCACCTCTGCTTATTATTGGATGCTCCCAGCTTGATATAATTGCAAACCGCATAGGCTCAAAGGTGACAGGAATTGAATATTACCAGATAGACCTTGGAATTGCCATGGAGCATATGGTTTTGAAGGCAACAGAACTGGGACTTGGAACGTGCTGGATCGGTTGGTTTAAGGAGGACAAGCTAAAAGAGATCCTCGACATACCCAAAAGGATAAAAGTCTCGGCTATGCTGGCAATCGGATACCCAAAAGATGAATCTTCAAAGAAAAGGCACAGAAAGCCCATCAGCAAAATACTCTTTGCTGAAAAATGGGGAGAATCTTTTTAATACTAAATGAAACGAGACCTTTGAAAAATGTTCAATTTTGTTCAAGTTCAAGGCAGGCTAAAATTTTAACCACAGGCATACATTGAGTATTTCGAGGATTAAAATTTGAGCCTAACACAGAAATTGGGCAAAAGGGGGCGTTTTACAAAGGTCTCGAAACAGGAAATAGTAATTATGAACGATGATGCATATCAAAAACTGGCGAAGGTCCTTGATACTCTTCCTAACGGCTTTCCTGCGACTAAAAGCGGCATAGAAATCAAGCTGCTGAAAAAGATATTCCAACCGGAACAGGCTGATCTTTTTTGTGATTTGAGGCTGGTCTTTGAGACAGTGGATCAGATAGCAGAGCGTACAGGGCGCCCCCTGAAAGGTCTGGAAAGGAAGTTGACAATCATGTGGAAACGGGGGCAACTTTTCGGAGTCATTATTGGCGGGGTCAAGATGTTTAAGATGGCGCCCTGGGCGATCGGGATATTTGAATTTCAGCTTCCCCACATGGATCGAGAACTGGCCGAGATGTGTGAAGAATACATGGAAGTTTACGGACGACAGTTTTTCGAGAACAAACCTCAGCTCATGCAGGTGATCCCCATAGAAAAAGAGATTCAAGCCAGACAAGAGGCTTTAACTTATGAGAAGGTTTCAAACATTATCGAAAACGGCCAATCATTTTTTTTACAAGAATGCATTTGTAAGAAAGAGCAAGGGTTTTTGGGTAACACCTGTGAAAAGTCCCTGAATGTCTGTTTGGGCATTGCCCCGGTGCCTAGGGTTTTTAAAGACTCAAAAGTGGGCCACACCATCTCTAAGGAGGAGGCATATGAAGCACTTCGCAAGTCGGAAGAAGAAGGTCTGGTCCACCTGACCTGGAATGTTCAGAAAGACCATTTCTTTATTTGTAATTGTTGCGGATGCTGCTGTGAAGTATTGAGGGGGATCAATGATTTGGGGATCCCAGCGTCTAAGGTCGTAAATTCATACTATTATGCAAAGATCGATCCTGATGAGTGCGATGCTTGCGGCACCTGTGCTGATGAGCGCTGTCAGGTGAAGGCAATCGAGGAAGATGAGGATACATACAAGGTTATTAGGGAGCAGTGTATCGGCTGCGGTCTTTGTGTAACCACTTGTCCTTCAGATGCTATAAAACTTGTACGAAAGCAACCGGAAGAGTTGGTTGATCCTCCAAAAGATGAAATGGCCTGGTTCGAGGAACGTGGACGTATGCGTGGGGTAGATTTTAGCGCCTATAAATAGCTTTTTTTTATTCGTAACCGAAAGGAATAAGTAATGAATATACGTTCACGAGCACGAGCACGTGTACGTATACGATCACGGGGGAAGTGAATGTATTTAATGCCCTTTTAGGGCTATAATCAAGCCAGTAGCTATGTTGGCGGTAATGGGTAATATGAGCGATAAAACTAAATATACATGTTATGAATATAGAGAAGAAATGATTCTTTTAGGTTTAAGAAAACGTTTAAACTCTGAAAACTTAAATGAAGAAGAAAAAGAGGCTTTATTAAAGGAAATTGAAGAATTTGAGGAAAAAATGGGTATGAATTAAGCATTATCACTCAATTGAGATACAATGAAGAGACCTTTAATAAAGGGGACGTTTTTCAAAGGTCTCACGGAGGTGTTTATGAGTTCAATGAAAGTTGCCGTAATGGGAGGGGGAAACGGTTCTCATACAATAGCAGCGGATCTCACCCTTAAAGGCTTGAAGGTTAACATGTTTGAGATGGAGCAGTTTGCGGATCGTATGAAGAAAGTATTCGAAACCCGCGAAATTGAAATGTCAGGAAAAGCCGGGACGGGAACTGCAAAATTGAATATTGTGACAACCGATATTCGTGAAGCCGTTGAGGATGTCAAAGTTGTCTTTATTCCTCTTCCGGGATTTACTGTCGCCGCATATGCCAAGCTTCTGGCTCCTCACCTAACTGAAGACCAGATCGTTGTGATAATGCCCGGCACTCTTGCCGCTCTTGAGTTTCGAGAAACCCTCCGATCAAATGGAAATAATAAGAATGTAATTATCGGTGAAACAGGAGGACTCCCTTTTGCAACCCGTCTGATCGCCCCGGGGAGAGTAAAGACGTTTCATATTAGATCGGTTTGCGGTCTTGCCACTATTCCCGGGAATGAGGGCAGCAAAGTGTATAGCAAAATAAAGGATTTATATTCCTTTGACCTTAAAAGGACGGTGGTTGAAACAGGACTTGGTCATCTGACCCCTCTTCTTCATCCTGCGGGTGCTTTGCTAAATGCCGGGCGCATCGAGAGATCCCATGGAGAATTCTACATGTACGAGGAGGGAATGACCCCTTCTGTTGTAAGGGTTATGGAGTCTCTGGACAGGGAACGATTGGAAATCGGAGAAAAACTGGGGATCAAATTGCCCTCAGGCGTGGACATGATGGTTGAATCCGGCTACGGTCCCAGAGGGACCCTTTGGGAATCATTAAATGGAAGCGCTGGACTTACACCGGTCAAAGGGCCGGACTCCCTGGAGAATCGATATGTGACCGAAGATATTCCATTTGGGCTTGTGGCATGGGCTGCCTTAGGCGATGCAACCGGAGTCGACACTCCGGTTATGGATGCATTTATCGAGATTGGAAGTGCTATTATGGGTAAGAATTGTCGGGCGAATGGAAGAAATCTTGAGAAGATGGGATTAGATGGGCTCAATATGGATCAGATAAAGGTTTATCTGGAAAAGGGGGAACGGCCTGGAGATTGAAGATTTCAGATAACCGAAAGAAATAGTAGGAATTCGATTACACCTTTTGAAATCATTCTCGTTATCTTATTATATGTTTTTTAAAATACTCTTCCGTTTTGCTGAAGTTTCCAATAACTTCCAATGGACAATAGGAATCTCGAGTAAAGGGTAATCGGTAATCGAATACACTGTCGAGGGTTGAGTTGTTTGAACTTGAAATTTATCCCGCGATTGAGAAAATAAACTTTCTTCACCGAAAAAATCTCCCATCTTCAGCCTTTCTATTACCTCATCCCTTGGATTCGTTATTTGAAGTTCTCCTTCTTTAAGCAAATAGAGCCCTGGTGATCCCCAAATTGGAATAGTTTCATATTTGTTGTAAACCTGAGACGTCATTATTTGTGCTATTTTATTTTGGGTAAGGTAAGAGATACCTTCACCAAAAATCAATGTTTGTTGCAAAAACTCGATATTGTGCCAAGTATTACTCATCTGCTTTTGCAATCGATTTTTTTCAAGAAATTTATAATATAAATCATTGGGGAAACGAAGTGCATGGACATGAGAAATGGCTTTCCAGGTTCCGGGTGATGTCGTATTTCTTAAAAGAGAAACATCACCGATAAAACATCCATTAGAGAGGTTGTTTTGAATATTAAATCCAGATTGAATAAATTCAACACTGCCTGCAAGAATTAAAAAAATGTGTGAAGCCATATCACCTTTTTTCTGTATTATAGCTCCTGGATTAAACGAAACTAAAGGGGAATTAAGCAGCACTCGAAATTGTTTAAACGGAACGTTTGGGAAATAGGCTTCAAGATACTGTGAAGCCTGTTTTAATAAATAATTTTGAGGAGTGGAAATTAATAGGTCCAGAGTCCCAAACGATGTCTCTGATCCGATCTCTTTTTGTTGTGCGCTAAGATTTGAAGCGGTGTGTGAAAGAATTATTTTTTTGGATTTATCCTCCCTGAAATCATCGACTTGACCATGAATCAGCCCTCCACCGATATCTACTTTTTTAAGGTCCGCCGGTATGATGTAGTTATTTTTAGTGGTTTCATAAAATTCTCGGGAAATACCTTCCTTTGAAATATCTTTAGAAACCATATTCTTTAGTACTTCGAATGATGCTATGTCTGCCCAATGTGCATAGGTTCTATAGCCGGTTTCCCCTAAAGCGCGAAATAGGAAAATATTTGTCTCTAATGGATGAGGTGAATAAATCGGTTTGACTTCCAGTCCATCCAAATCATTCCATGTATCGGGCGCCAAGTCTTGTATTTTAAAAAATTGGGAAAACTTTTCTTCTTCCATGGACATCAATGCCGAAAGTTTTTTGGTAACTGATGCACGAACTACCGGGGTTGAATAATATTTTATGCGATGATCCGATTGCATCAAGGTTGGTAAGCCTGCAAAATGATCATCGTGTGCATGTGTATGGAAAATGCCTACTATTTCAGTGATATCAATGCCCAAAGCTCTCAGTGAAGACAACATATTAGGCCCTGCATCTATTAAAAAGACTTTTCCTTGAAACATCAATATGCTTCCCATACATGGACGGTTAATGTCCCAACCATCTCCTTCTCCGGAATGGATAACAGCAAAGTATTCACGTTTTACATTGTGAAAGCCGAGGGCAAAGGCGGGTTCATACGTTTCATGAGGTTCTAAATTGAGACTTATAACTACGGATTTTCCCTTGTACTGAAATTCGTATTTATTGAACCCGACTCTCTGTATAAAAACTTCATTTTTTATTTCTATAGGCTCATCCTCAACAATGAGGGTGCTTAGAAACTCTTCTGTTGGGCGAATTTTACCGAAAGCAAACTTCATTTTCAATCGCATCATTTCATCAGCCATATCCTCAGACACTCCGGCCTCCATAATCTCTTCCATAGATATTAAGCCGTAATTACCACGGTAAATATATTGCATCTGTGCATAGACTTGTTCTTTAGAACCGATCAATATTGGTTTGATTCCGGAATTATTGGGATGATCGGGCAGGATCATACCCTGACGATAGAGCATTTGTAGGATCGGAAACTCTGCAAGGTTGGAAAATTTTCCATTTTGTATCAACACATCGGAAAGCAATATGGCATTTGGTCCGGTCTCAAACGCGACTTCTCCCTTTTTAGTAGTGGAGATCAATCCCTTTCTCATCATATGCTTAACCACATCTGCGGGGCACCCGCATAAGATGTAAAGATCCGCTTCGGGCACTTGAACCCAATGTACGCCAGGAGTTATCTCAATGGTATATAAATTTCTCATTGCTTCCTGGAGTGCGTAATTCGTCTGGCGAAGATTTCCTATTAACAGTGCTTTTTCTTCCTCAAGATCGTATGTTTCCAAGGCCCGCTTTATGGTCAGCCGCAAACTTTGATTATCAAAAGGTTTCATAATATACTGATGAATCTTAGCCTTGTTGATCGAATCGATAATGACATCCACATCAGAATATCCCGTTAAAATAATTCGTATGGTTTTAGGCATGATTTCGAAGCTTTTTTCCAAAAAATCAACACCGTTCAACCGAGGCATCCGTTGGTCGCTTATGATAAGATTAATACGTTCCGGGTCGTTATCTTTCTGAATGAGTTCTAAGGCATCCTGACCATCTTGGGCAACCAAGACATTGTAGGAATCATCAAGCATATCGGCAAGCGCTAATAAATTGTTCTCCTCGTCATCAACGATAAGGATGGTATGCTTCTTGTAGGTATCCTTTTCTATCTTAGCCTTTTTTTTTGCCTTCTTCAGAGCATCTTCTCTAAATAGTGACATCTTAGTTCTCTCTTTTTTTACATGGTTAATTCCCATAAGGGTTTTTATGTAAGTGGCAGGTAGATTGAAAACGTCGTGCCTTTTCCAATTGAAGATTCCACATCTATCTTGCCTTGGTGTTTTTCAATAATTCCGTAGGAAACCGCAAGCCCTAAACCAGTTCCCTCCCCAACTTCCTTGGTGGTAAAAAAAGGTTCGAAAAGCTTATGTTGAATATCTTCTGAAATTCCAGAACCATTATCTTGAAAACGAATCGCTATCAATTGGTCTTGAATCCTTGTGCTTATCTTTAATATTCCCGGTGTGTTGTCTCCTGTTTGGTTTTGTTTGGAAATTATTGCCTGGCAGGCATTAACCATCATGTTTATAAAAACCTGATTGAGCTTGGCTGGCCAGCACTCCACTTCCGGATCAGCCTGAAAATCGGTTTGAAAGTCTACTTGTTCTCGATAATTTGTTTGGACCAGGTTAATCGTTGACTGCAACCTCCGAACTATCTTGCTTCGCTTGTGTTCGGCTTCACCTAAACTGGAAAATGTACGTAATTCGGTCACTATGGTTTTGATTCTCTGACCGCCATCTAGTATTGCTGACAGGTTATGGAAAATCGGAGAAAATTTTTCTTCGAACATCTGAATGGTTTCTTTATCAGGATTTTCTCCAAGCAGGTTAATAATAAAGTTCTTGAATTCTTGCAGCCGTTCTTCCAAATTTTGAGAACAACTATTGACAAAATTGATAGGATTATTGATTTCATGCGCCACCCCGGCAACAAGAGTTCCTAAGCCTGCCATCTTTTCAGATTGAACCAGTTGTGCCTGGGTATTTTTTAATTGAATATGGTGCTGTTCCAACTTATCATGGGATTCTTTAATTATTATTGATTTTTGTTCTAATTCTTGGGCGGAGTTTAAAATTTTTCTTCGATTGATTGCAAGCGCTATGGAAAAAAATAAAAACATGCCTACTGCCATTCCAAATCCAACCAATACAATCCATCGCGTATTATAGAAAGATCGATATCCTTCAGATAGTTCTATTTCGGTTGCAAGACCAAAATTCATTTCCTCAATCCATGTCCAAGCCCCTACAACCGGAACACCCCGATAATCGCGATAGCCATTAAGATCAAGACCGGTTCTGCCTTCCACAGCGTCACCGGCCATTCGCGTTAACGGCTGCTGGTTTTGGGGTAATTTAGGTCGAAAGCCTTTCATCATGTTAACCCCAGGATCACGGACATTGACCTTTAAAATGCTTTGTTCACCTGGTTTAATAAGACCTATCTTCTGTAAAAGTATTTCAGAGTTAATCTGGGTTATTATCTCCCCATTTTTGTTAAAAGCGTAGGTGTGTCCTGTTTCACCAAAATGCCCGGGGTTAACTATCTGGCTGAAGTCCTCAGATGGATCAACAAGCAACGCCAATCCAGCAATCACCTTGTCTGTTTCGTCTTTAATAGGGGCACAGATAAATATCATGGGTTGATCCTCAACAAGAAAACCTAATAATTCAGGTAAAGGAACATCTGAGATTATTGGGTGTGTGACCTGAAAAATCCCCCTAAATAATTTTTCTAGGTAATTCCCATGACTCTCCAAATAATTAACGCTTCCAACATTTGCTTCGTTTATCGATGCAATGTTGGTAAAGTCCGGTGCAATAATGAAGAACCCAATAAACCCGTGCATAATGAGTGTTTCCTTAAACAAATTATGTATCCGTGCCGTTGCAGGACAAGACAGCAGGGCCTCACGAGTCTGTATAGCCTTCAAAAGCTCTTTTGTTAATTCACGCAACCTGGTGGATATCGTCCAGGTTTCAATATATGCTTTTTTGCTTGAGTTCCACTGATATATTGACTCTTCTGTAATCTTGAGAATCGTTTCCAGGGAGTTCGCCAAATCTTTTCGTTCAATGTCTTTTATTTTATTTAATGTAAACCAGGATAGAATAGTGCCTAAAAAGATAAGTAAAAACAAGAGGATAAAAATTAATTTATTGGCATGTAATGAAAGCGTTTGCTTAATTGTATTTTCATAACCCATTTTAAGCCCTTTGGCTTGCTATCTATTGCATTCTTGTCAATATTTTCCAGAAAATCTGTAACCAAAATTCCCACATTTTTAAACTGATAGGATTCTTCCCGATTCCTGATGTGTCTGTAATCGCTTTTACTAGGCTCATTGTTGTAATGAACCTCGTAGGTTCCATTAGCTAACCGATAATAGAGGCGGTATTTCAGACCATGTGGGTTCTAAGTCCTAAGTCGTCTTTTCTGGAAGTTGCCAGAGAACCATTTCCCTAATAGTTCCGTCGGCATAGATGTATTTTTTCCAGTAGATCAGCTTTGCTTACATATGGTACTTTATACCATATAATTCAATATAATTCAATATAAAATAACAATAATTCTAATAATTGGTGAATTCATGTTGCAACTGCACCATGTAATTCTTTATAGTAGACTTCATGTGGTGCACTTTGAAGTTGAATTCACCCCCGTCAAGTTAGCTTGACCGTTGGGCTATATATCAGGAGACATATCAAGTGGAAATAGAAAGCAGAATTAGAATTTTGCAGGACAAGATACGGGAAAAGGAATTATCGGCTGCATTGTTATTTTATTCACGAGATGTGCTCTATTATACTGGCACTGCACAGCCATCATACCTTGTCGTATTTCCTCAAGAGTATTTCCTTTTTGTCAGAAGTGGTTTTGAATTTGCGTTAAGTGATGCATTTATCCCACATAAGAGAATAAGGGAGGAACGTCGATTAGAAAGTATTTATAAAGAAGCATTTTCCGGATTGCGGACCAATAAGAAGATTGGGACTGAATTAGACATCTTGACTGCAGACCAATTTAACAAGCTCAAAATGATTTTTACCGATTACGAATTTTTTAATGTATCACCTATGGTCTTAGAGCAGAGAAAAAAGAAGGATGCATCTGAAATCAATAAGATCAAAGAGGCTTGTGATGTAATTGATATGGGCCACAATGCGGTTTTGTCTACACTAAGGGAAGGAGCAACTGAGCTTGAAATTGCAGCCGCTGTTGAAAATGCCCATAGATTGGCCGGACATGAAGGAATATTTTTCATTAGACAACCGGATTTTTTTATGAGCAGAGGCCCTATTTCCTCCGGCCCGAACCTCTTCAAAATCAGCGGGGTCGTCTATACGATAACAGGGGTGGGCTTGAGTCCATCAGTCCCAGCCGGACCTTCCAGAAGATCAATTTCAACGGGAGACTTAGTTGTTGTTGACATCCCAACATTGGTAGGCGGCTACCATGCAGACCAGACAAGGAGTTATATTTTAGGGAAGGCCAATGAAGAGATTAAAACCCTGTATAATCACCTAAAAGAGATCGCAGATTACCTCATACAAGCTATTAAACCGGGATTGAAATGCAGTGAAATTTATAAAATGGCAATAGAGAAATCAAAGGAAATCAAGGTTTCCAACGCTTTCTTGAATTTTGGGAGAGGAAGAAAGAGCCATATGATTGGCCATGGCATCGGGCTAGAATTGAATGAACCCCCTATTCTCTCTGCTTATGATAATTCTGAAGTCTCGGATGGCTTTGTAGTAGCGTTGGATATGCACATGATGGATGACAATGTTGGAGTGGTTAAATTGGAAGATATGATCCTAGTTACTAACGCCGGAAATGAGATTCTGACGAAAAGCCCAAGAGATCTTTTCAAGCTATAACAAGGTATTTCAGGAAGAGAGCCCAACAAGACAAATCCAGCCAACCGCTGACCACAGCGGCTGTTTTTCACCGTTGGATACAAAAAGGGGAGAGAAATATATGAAGCCAACACATGGTAGAACAATTTTTGCCGGTCTCCTAGGCGGGTTGTCTATGAATTTAGTTATGTTGCTTACGTTTCGTCTTCTTGGGTTTGGCTGGAATGGCGGAGGAATCCCCTTGTCTGACTGATATAGGCGAACAAGCGAATGGAGCGCGACAAGTAAGCACACAGGCCTTACTGGCGGCGTTATACATCGAGACCTTTGCAAAAGCCCCCTTTTGCCCAATTTCTGTGTTAGGCTCAAATTTTAATCCTCGAAATACTCAATGTATTCCTGTGGTTAAAATTTTCGCCTGCCTTAAACTTGAACAAAATTGAGCATTTTTCAAAGGTCTCACATCCTAATCTGGAGAGGTTTGATTTATTATGAAATAACTTAAATATGGAGGCGGGCAAAAATGAAAGTTATTGTTGAACCAAAAAAAATTGACTGGTGGTTTTGGACAGTTACATTCATTTTCATCATTGCTGCCCTATTGGGATGGCTACCGGGCTACTATCTTGTTATGATCATCAGTGCCATACAAATACTCTTTTTTTGGGGTCGTTTTAAGAGTTTTATGGCATTTGATACTCAGGTAAGAATCGTATATTTCGCATACACCCTTCTTGGTCTTATAGAAACAGTTCGATTCCCTCTCTATATTTTACTGCTTTTGGGGACATACATGGTCGTTGCTTTTAACCGATGTGGAATTGCGCTCATTCTCAAAAAAATGCCTTGGAATAAACATCAAGTAGTAAAAATACAGGGGTAACGCCGTATAATAAAATATTGCATAACCACTCACTTGAGAGGACAGCAAGTGACTTTGGGGACATCCTATATTTCCTCTGTCAAGCATAAAGGTGATTTTATAAAAAGGTAATTTGAGGAAAAACATGAAGAGTGAGATTCGAGGAATAATTTTTGATATTGATGGTGTGCTAACCTACCAGGGAAAAGTGTACCCAGGTGCCATAGAAACAGTAGAGTGTTTAAGGAATCAAGGGATTATCTTACGATTTTTAACGAATAGTACCCTAAAAAGCCGTAAGTCCTGTGCTGATAAATTAAATAAAGCGGGATTCCATATTAACACGTTTGAGGTTATTACAGCATCCTACGCGACAGCGATGTATTTAAGAAAAAAAAATCCGGTTTCCTGCTGGGTAATGCTCGACGGGGAGGGACTTCAAGAGTTTAAAGAGTTTCGGCGTGATGAGAACAATCCCGAATATATCATTGTAGGAGACTATAGAAATAATTTCAATTTCAACAATATGAACAAAGCGTTACGACTTATGACAAAAGGTTCTCAATTAATCGTGATGATTCCCGAATTGATTGATACCTCCTTAGGAGAAATCGAGCTCAATGTAGGTTCATGGGCAGGGATGCTAGAAAGGGCTACTGGTACAAAAGCCGTTTATGTTGGAAAACCCAATCCTTTTGTATTTGACCTCACAGTTGATACAACGCGGCTTCCAAAAGAACGCGTCTGTATTGTTGGCGATAGTATTTCCACGGATATTCAAGGAGCGAATAATGTGGGTATAAAGTCGGTATTACTTAAAACAGGCGCATTCAAAATTGAAAAACACTTGATAGGGACCGTGAAGACAGATTGGATTGTTGATTCAATAGAGGAAGTGGGCCATCTGTTTACGTGAATGTCTCAATTGATGAGGAAAAGACTTATGAAACCATCAAAGATCAATATAATGGAGAAGTTTTCAAAACTTCCAGATGAAGATTATTCAGTTCGAATTATCGCTATGATGAATAATTATGAGTTTAAAATTGTAAAATTTAAAGGGGAGTTTATTTGGCATAGCCATCCTGATACGGATGAAACCTTCATAATCTTAGATGGTAAAATGCTGATGAATTTCAGAGACAAGGTGGTTGAACTAAATTCCGGAGAAATGATTGTCATCCCGAAGGGAGTGGAACATAAACCTGCATCCAATGAAGGATACAAAGCACTTCTAATAGAGCCGGAGAGTGTCTCTAACACCGGTGATATTGATAACGAAATTACGATAAACAAAATAGAATGGATATAATAGCTCATAACAAGCGATTGCACAACCGACCGGGCTACAGCGACGCCTTTTTAAATTTTGTTGCCCTTTGAAGTTTATCAAATTTTCATAGTCTGTTACTATACCACGTTCGGCAGGTGAAGCACAGCGTTATGAGGTAGATGAATCCTATAATATTTAATGGTGAAAAGATGGAAAAAATTTTTAATGGTCAAAAGACGGCAAAATTAGGTACTGAAAAGAAGCCCGCTGTTGTTAATGTACAAACAGAAGAAAGATTGAAAGAAGTAGCATCGATATTTGAAGAAAAGGGTTGGGAATATACAATTGGATTAGAACCAGAAAAACCAGAGGATATTACCGATTTAGAAATGTTATTGAATCCACCACAACCAAAGATAGCCGAAAAGAAAGTTGGCCGCAATGAGCCCTGCCCATGCGGAAGCGGGAATAAGTATAAAAAATGCTGTGGCAAATAAGGATATTTTACATTCCAAAAGATTAGTCTGCGCATAACCACCTGCTTCACTCTGACCGCTGGAAGCCGGGGTACTTTGGCTATTCCTTGGTTTACTGAAGTTTCTCATGGTCAAAGCAGGCCATCTATGTAACCGCCGCTGGTGAGCAGGACGTTCATAAGTAAATGAGAAATTTAAATGTCAGAAGAAAATCATGAAGAACTATCAGAGATAGCCAGCCATAAGGTGAAAAATATTTCAAAACCGCTATAAGTCCATCGTTTGTCAGGGGGATGTTTATCTGAAAATTTCTTGATTAGCTAAATTTACCGGCCTTTAACGTGGCATTATAAACCGCCTCATTGATTGCTGCTCTAAAAGCATATTTATCCAATACAAATAGGCTTTCCACTGAAATTCCTCCGGGGGTGGCGGCTTCGTTTATCAACTCATAAGGTGCTACCTTTCGATTGTTCCATACTTCCATTGCCCCTACAATGGATTGGTATACTATTTTAGTGGATGTTTCATGATCGATTCCAGACCTGACTCCTGCGTCTATCAATGCCTGGAAAAACATGTAAACCAGAGTAGGATTACTTAATGCGGTAACTGCATTTATACATTCCTCTTTTAAAATTAAATATTTGCCCAGGGAGGAGAATAGAGTGATAATGTCTGTTTGCTGGGATTTAGTAACATAGCTGTTAAAGGTAAGCGCTATCATTCCCCATCCTATCTGGCTTGGCGGATTTGGCAAAGCCCTGACAACCGGCAGTTTCTTACCTATCACGCTGTATTTTTTCATGGGGATACCTGCCGCCAGTGTGACTAATAGCTTGTTTGTTAAAATCGTTGACTGTTCAAACTCCCTGATAACTTCATCAACCACCTGCGGAAGAACATTAATAAAAACAAAGTCTCCTTTGCCGGCCGCATCCTGATTATCTTTTGCCGTATCAATGCCATAAGTGCTCTGTAGTGTTTCCAGGCGTTCTTTATCCGGATCACTGACTATCAATTGCTCCGGACGGACGGTTTGTGTCTTTGTCAAGTTCTCTATGATTATGTTGGTTATATGACCTCCGCCTATAAAAGCTATTTTCCTTTGTTTCAATGTCATTTTACAGCCTCCTGGTTTTTATATACTTTAAACGGTCTTGTTTTGAGATTTTTTAATTTTGTGCCATACTGGTAGTTGGTCATTCAATGGAAATTCAATGGAAATTAAGTAGAAATTCAATAGAAAATCAGTAGCCATGTGATACTGATGACGAATGACAAATAACAACCGAATTTCAACCGAATGTCAGCGAAGCGAATTTCAACCGAATTTCAATCGAATAGCAGTGGAGCAAATGGTATATGGTAAAAAAATATTTCACATGAGAATCATGCACTAAAAGTTATTAGTTATTAGTTATTAGAATTTGATGATCGTTTCATTTTATAAATCTCTGATTGATAAAATATAAAAACGGATTTTATTCCTTTCAAACGATTAACCAATAACAAATAACGATTAACTATTCTTCTCTTTCACCACATTAAATTCGAGCATTTTGCGAAATCTTCCTTCCAGGCGCGGGCAGGCGTAAAAGCCTATTTCTTTCAGATCATTCGTGACGTCCATAGGAAGTATTTTATCTTCATACTTCTGGTTGAGAACTCCCCCCATGACCACCGGAATCGAAGCTTTATGTTTTTTGAGATTATCTTTAAGATGAATTGCGTATTCAAGAGCCATTCCATTGTGTGTACTAATAAGTATCGCGTCAACTTTTTTTGTACATGCTTTTGAAACAACTTCGTCAGGGTCTTTCTCGGCGCCTAAGTATACCATTTCAACGCCTGCTTCAGAGAGGAGCTTATTGATAACCAAAATAGCATGTTCGTGTACATCGGTTGAAGCAATCAAAATGCGAAGGCCCCGGAATATATTTTTTGTTCTGGGATCCAAGAAGATTTCACGGTGATTATCTATACAGCGCCTGGACATTTCAAATATATCGGTGGGTATGACCGGTTGCCGTTTTCTAATATGCATGTCGTCAATTTTGCCTGCGCCGAACATTTCCTCAAAGGTTGCAGGTCCCAATCGTTTGAGCAAATAAAGCATTTGTATGGGGTCATGAATATTAACACCAGCCTCTTTTAGGCCATCCATAGAATTAGCAAATACCGACTTTCCGGCGGATACCACTTTTTCGGAGAAAGCATAAGAAGCGCTGAAATCGATATGTGGCAATAGTCTTCGAGCAGTTTCTTCAATTCGGGACCCGAAGATTTGGGCTTCGGCGATTTCTTCCGCGGATGCAACACGAAATGCTTCTGTAACAGGCAGGGGGTGTACTGCGTGCCCTGTTGGGCATTCAAGCTGTGCCATTATGTCCCATGTTAGATATTCGCCAACTAACCCTCTGTTTTTAACAAAATCGTCTGTGAACGAAATTGTATCTCCATAAAACATCGATCCGATACATTCATGTTCATGAATTTCATTAAGTGCAAATACCCAGCCTGTTCGTTTCACGGGATCGGTTGTGAGCCCTCCTATGCAATGGGCAAGTTTTCCTCCAAGTAGCTTCTCCACTATATAACGCTCCAGGAAAGCCCATCCGGCAATAGTAGCGCAATCGTAAAAAAGGGCCCCAAAACCGTCTTCCAAATAGGAGTGCATGAGGATTCCTTTTTTTCTCAAGGCGCCCATTATTGACATGGCTCGAACAGTTTCAACCGTTGTAGTGATTGGATCGTGCCACATGGGAACTTCATGGGCGAAAAACTGTGAGAGATTTCCAATGGTAGTAACTCCGGCCTTAAGAGCATTTAAGGTATTATCCGTTGATCCGGGAAACCCTATCATAAAATCTCCCATGTGAGGTTGTATCGGAACAATATTACCAATTTGCAACCAATCCTCCATAGAATCAAGGGTCGGGCCTGTTTCAGCAGGGATTTTTCCCCTGTATTCTTTTGGTAAGCCCATTCGTCTGTCAAGGCATAAACCTGCCCGGTCAATCACAAAACCGTTATTTTCAGCAGACTGATAAATATTGGCCAAAGCTTTGGCTGTAGCTTCCCATGTGTTCATTCCGATGTGCGCGTGAAACATTATCTTCTTGTCACGCATGCACCGGCGTTTATACTCCAACTCGGAGTCAACACCCATTTTATCCATGAAAGACGTCCTGCCGATCTTGATATCTTTAGCAAGGAAGCGACCTTCCCGGATAATAGACTCTCCGGAAGGGAGTTCAATATCCAGTATCTTTTTAACCTTTTGCTGGAATTGGAAAAACTTCATCTTTTCATCCTAGTAAACCGATTATGATTTGTGAACTCTTTGTGATTTAACTTTATCTAAAACTTGAAAACTTATTTAGCGTATGGTATTTCTATCTGTAATAATTTTTAGTATAAATATAAAACAATTGAAAGGAAAAAAATGGTTAAAGTGCTAATAATTGGTCCCAACGGAAAGATGGGAAGAGGAATGGTTCACTGTGCATACAAAAATCCAAATACTCTTATTATTGGGGGGGTTGGCCCAAAAGATCGGAAGTATATTGGGATGGATTTAGGAGCCCTGGTTGGATTGGGCCGGAACATTGGAGCAAAAGTGGTCCATGATATAAGGGATATCATCGAAAAGTGTGATGTCGTCCTGGATTGTACAATAACGGAAGTATCGATGAAAGTCTTACGGGTTTGCCTGGAGTACAAAAAAGCCTTTGTAACAGGGACCACAGGTTTTTCTGAGGCAGAAAGGGAAGAATTAACAAGCGCAGGGCAAAAAATACCGGTTTTACATGCTTCAAATACATCAATAATTGTTAATCTCTTATTTTACCTGCTTAAAATTGTTACAAAAGAAGTGGGAATGAAAGCTGATATTGATATTACAGAAATGCATGGGAATACTAAAGTAGATGCTCCCAGTGGTACTGCAAATGAAATAGGAGAAATAATTTCGAGAGAATTGGGATTGAACTTGAAAGAAATAGCAGAATACGGAAGAAAAGGAAAAGGCACGAGGTCGCCCCATACCATTCATTTCAGTTCCATTCGAAGCGGCGAAATACCGTCAAGCCATCAAGTGATTTTTGGCTTTGAGAATGAAAGGCTGGAACTTACACATCATGCATACAATATGAATCCATTTGCAGAAGGAATGATAAAATCGGCCATATTTATCAGTGATAAAGGCCCGGGCTGCTACGATTTTAACCAGGTCTTAAAAATATAGGTTAGCAAAATAATATGAAAGGAGGGTATCATGATACAGTCATCATTTACATCGCAAAGATCACCGCAATTTTCCATTCTTTCCCAGGATCAAGTCTATGAAATCCACCGGGCTTCTCTGGAGGTCCTTGAGAAAACAGGATACAAAGTTCTATGTGAAGAGGCTATTAATCTCTTAAAAAAAGCCGGCGCCCATGTAGAGGGAGAGATTGTAAAAACGCCACAGTATATTGTGGAGGAATGCATTCGACTGGCCCCAAAAGGGTTTACTCTATACGATCGGGAAGGAAATCGTGCATTGGAGGTTGAAGGTCGGAAAACATATTTCGGAACAAATCCGGCCAGTCCAAATACGCAGGATGCTCTGACCTATGAAGTCCACCCGACTCGGGTTGAAGATATTGCCAGGGGCGCCCTGATTGCCGATGCCCTTCCTAATATCGACTGGATAATGCCCATGGGGTCCTGCCAGGATGTGACACCGGTGCAGGCAGCGGAACTCCATGAGTTTGAGGCGGCCGTGACAAATACACGAAAGCCTATCATTTTTCTCACATTTTCCTCCAGGGCACATGAAATTGTGTATGAAATGGCGGCTGCCGTGGCCGGAGGGATGGATCGACTAAGAGAGCGTCCTTTTATTGTAGCTTATCCGGAACCTATTACTCCTCTTGTCTATCCACAAGATGTGGCTGAAAAAGTCCTTTATACAGCGGGACTAGGCATGCCTGTGATCGGAGGACCTGCCACACAGGCGGGTTCGACAAGTCCGGTTACCATGGCCGGAACCCTTGTTCTTACGAATGCGGAAAGCATTATGGGATTGGTTCTGTCCCAGCTTAAAAGACCGGGGACTCCTTATGTTCTGGGGGGAGTTCCGACTGTTATGGATATGGCCACCGGAAATATGACTTTTGCTGCTCCGGAGCTGAGTCTTTTAACTGCCGCCTATGGAGACGTAGCGCGACTTTATGGCCTTCCCACCTGGGGAACCGCAGGCTGCACCGATGCAAAGACTCTGGATCCGCAGGCAGGTATTGAAAGCGCCTTTTCCTGCCTTGCTCAGGCTCTGGGTGGAGTTAATATTATCCATGATGTGGGGTATCTCGATAGTGGAATGATCAGTTCAACTGAAATGCTGGTTATGGGTGATGAAGTGATAGGCATGGTCAAACGGTTTCTCCAGGGGATTGAAGTAAATTCAGAGACATTGGCCCGTGAAATCATAGAAAAAGTCGGTCCGGGCGGTAACTTTCTCCAGGAGGAACACACATATCGACATTTTAGAAACGAGCATTGGATGCCAACCTTAATGACCAGGCAAACATTTGATGCATGGGCGAATGAAGGCCAAAAGACAATGGGTGATCGGATTAAGGAAAAAATCAGGACAATCTTAGAAACCCATAAGGTTCCTCCATTATCAGCTTCGGTACTTGATGAACTTAAACATATAAAAAATGAAGGAGAAAAGGAGTTAGCCCAAGGAGCCTAATGTGAATGATTATCGTATAAAAAAACATCCAATATTACCCATTCAAGAGCTGGAAGATATCACATGCTATTGGAATAAAACACCCATAAAAGCAAAAAAGGGAGAGGTCATTTCTTCAGCGCTTTTTGCAAACGGAGTTAATATTTTCGGGTATCATCACAAAGATGGAAGTGCCCAGGGAATTTTTTGTGCCAATGGCCAATGTGCAAAGTGTGCCGTAATTGCCAACGGTATTCCTGTAAAGGCTTGTATGACCGAAGTGGCTGAAAATATGATTATCAAAAGCGTAGAAGGTCTTCCAAAGCTTCCTGAAGTTAATGAGAAACCCAAAATCAGCGATATTGAGCATCTGAACACCGATGTTTTGATTATTGGCGGGGGTCCGGCCGGTCTTTCTGCGGCAATTCAATTGGGAGAAAACGGAGTAAAAACCTTGCTGGTAGATGATAAAAGCGAGTTGGGCGGCAAATTGGTTTTACAAACCCATAAATTTTTCGGATCGGTAGAGGATTCTTATGCAGGGAAGCGCGGAATAGAAATCGGCAAAATGCTTGCCAAGAATGTTATGGAAGACGAAAACATTGAAGTTTGGACAAACAGCACGGCTTTGTATGTTTTCAAAGATAAAGCCGTGGGTATACTTAAAGATGGCGTTTATAAAATAGTTATACCGAAAATTGTTTTAAATGCCACGGGCGCCCGGGAAAAATTTCTTCGTTTTAAGGGAAATACCCTGGCTGGGGTTTATGGGGCCGGCGCCTTTCAGACTCTGGTAAATAGGGATATGATTCGTCCGACAGAAAAGCTGTTCATAATAGGGGGTGGGAATGTAGGACTTATTGCCGGGTATCATGCCTTGCAGGCAGGCATCAATGTTGTTGGGCTTGTGGAAGCATTACCTAAATGTGGCGGCTACAAGGTTCATGAAGATAAGCTGAGAAGGCTTGGTGTGCCGATCTATACATCCCACACTATAAGTTTGGCAAATGGAAATAAATCTGTTTCTTCAATCACGATTGCGCAGATCGACAGTAATTTTAAGGTAATTGAAGGTACTGATAAGACTTTTGAGTGTGACACTATTCTCATTGCAGTGGGTCTGGAATCTGTTAGAGAATTTGCTGAGGAAGCAAAAATTGCAGGATTAAAGGTGTATTCCGCGGGTGATGCACTGGAAATTGCAGAAGCTTCTTCAGCCATGTTTAATGGAAAAATTATCGGGCTGAAAATTGCCGCAGATATTGGAACAGATGTTCGAGAGATACCTAAGAGTTGGTATGAAAAGGCGGAAACATTAAAATCTCCGGCCGGCAAGGTTTATGAAAGGAAAGTTTCAGAATTAAATGAAGGTGTGGCTCCTATTATTCACTGTAAGCAGGAAATCCCATGTAACCCCTGCAGCACTGTTTGCAAAACAAATTCCATAAGAATAAATGGTGATCCAATACGAGGCCTTCCCGTTTTTGAAGGAAACGAGTGTAGTGGATGTGCAAAATGTGTGGCAATTTGTCCCGGGCTTGCCATTACTCTTGTTGATTTTCGAAAAGATGCGGAAAATCCTACGGTTACTTTGCCCTATGAAGTTTCCAACATTAAAGTTAAAAAAGGTGATAATGTGGAAGGTGTCGACATTGATGCCAATCCTCTTGGCAATTTTGAGGTTGTTCGTGTTACAGAGCCAAAAAGTACAAATAAAACTCAATTGGTGAGAATAAGAGTTCCAAAAAAAATATCCCACAAAGTTGTTTCTTTTCAAATTCAAGATGAAGACATATCAAAACCGCTTGAAGATCTTTGTTTTCCGGATGAGATTGATGATGCAGAAATGGTTTGTCTATGCGAAAGGGCTACTGCCGATGAAATTCGTTCTCTTATTCGCAAAGGAATTACGGATATGAACCAGATAAAAGCAATTACTCGTTCCGGGATGGGGCCCTGTGGTTACAAAACATGTGAAGGCTTAATGAAACAAATTTTCCGTGAAGAAGGTGTTCCCCTGGAAAAGATTGAATTAAACACTCGACGTCCCCTTTTTGTTGAAGTCCCATTGGGAAAGTTTTCAGATGGAGGGCTGGATGGAAGACGGACGACAGAGGACAGATGACAGAAGACAGAGGTCAGAAGACAGAAGACAGAAGACAGAAGACGGATGACAGATAACGATTTTATTTTTATTAGTAGTAACTTAAATCTTATTGCGTTTTTATATCAAAAAAACAAAATACAAATAACAAATCATTTACCCTGTTAAATAATGCTTCGCATTAAATCTACGATTTATTTAACAGGGCAGGCAAATCACAATAACCAAATAACAACTTAACAACTCAACCACTCAACCACTTAACAACTTAACGAGGTCTGGAGGATGAGTAAATACGAAGTAATAGTTATCGGCGCAGGTTCTATTGGCACTCCAATTGCTTTGGCTTTGGCAGAGAAGAAGATTAATGTCCTTGTGATTGACGCCATGTCTTCACCTGGACAGGGACAAAATAAAAGAGCCATCGGAGGTATTCGTGCCACACATTCCGATAAAGGGAAAATTAAAGTCTGCCAGCGAAGTATAGAGATTTTCTCCAACTGGAAAGAAAAATATGGTGACCATATCGGATGGATAAAAAATGGATATAGTTTTCCTGTTTATTCAAAAGAAGATGAAATAAAGTTAAAAAATTTGCTAAAGATTCAAAAATCATTCGGGTTGAATATAGATTGGGTTTCTGCTGAAGAATATAAAGAATTAGTGCCGGGAATAAACGAAAATGGACTGCGAGGGGCAACCTATTCACCAGATGATGGAAGTGCGTCACCACTTTTGGCAAATAGTGCTTTCTATTTTAAAAGTCAGGAGTTTGGAGGAAGATATAAGTTCAAAGAAAAAGTTGTCGATATAAATGTTAAAAAAAATAACTCCATAAAAGTAGTTACAAACAAAAGTAGTTATCATTGTAATTTTGTTGTAAATGCTTCAGGAAATTTTGCAGCGGAAATAGGGAAGATGGTCGATCTGGATTTATATGTGGTTCCTGACAGTCATGAAGGAGGAATTACCGAACCTGTTGCAAGATTTTTCGGGCCAATGATCGTCGATATGAGGCCAACAGAAGATTCAGTAAATTTTTATTTTTATCAAAACAATGAGGGACAGGTAATTTTCTGCATAACTCCAAAACCGCCCATATATGGAACGGATTGCGATTCCACCTCCCTGTTTTTGCCGCAAGTTGCCGGACGAATGATAGAACTTTTCCCAAAACTGGCAAATATCAAAGTCCGCCGAACATGGCGCGGTCAATATCAAATGACCCCCGATGGATTTCCAATAGTTGGGGCTCTTAAGGAAGCGCCCGGTTTTATAAATGCAGTCGGTATGTGCGGACAGGGATTTATGATAGGACCCGGTTTGGGAGAAATAATTTGTAGAATCATTTCAAATGAGCTATCAGAAGAGGATAGAGAAATCATAAAACATTTTGATTTGTATCGTGATTTTTCCCAAATGGAGCAATTTAAATAATATCCCAATTGAGTAAAAAACCAATTGGGAGTTATTCGTTATTTGTTATTGGTTAATCGTTTAAAAGGAATAAAATTCGTTTTTATATTTCATCAATCAGGCCCTTCTGGCTTGTCCGGGTTAGGAATAAATAAAAGGAAAATTACACTGCTATGAACAATAATATCTACGATATCATCATCGTTGGCGGCGGCATCATGGGAAGTTCAACAGCTTATTACCTTATGAAAGCTGATGAAAATATCAAAGTAGCGGTTGTTGAAAGAGATCCGACCTATGAAAGGGCTTCAACCACCCTATCCATGGTAAACGCTCGAATTCAGTTCAGCCTCAGGGAAAATATTCAGGTCTCTAAGTACGCATTTGAAGTTCTGGAGAATTTTGAGAACGAGATGATAGTTGATGATATTAAACCGCAAATTTACTATCGCCGTGAAGGAAATCTTTTTCTTGTGGAAGAAGATGTCCGCAAAGCAGCCGAAGAAGCTCTGGAATTACAGAAAAGCCTGGGTTGTCAGGTGGATTGGTGGTCGTCTGAAAAAATTAAAAATCACTACCCGCTGTATGAACCGGGCGGCGTGGCAGGCGGTACCTTTGGGTCTCAAGATGGCCATTTTGATGCCTATGCCGTTCTAATGGGGTATAAGAAGAAAGCAAGATCATTAGGGGCGGAATACATCAAAGACGAGGTTGTTGAGATTCAAACTGACCATGGAAAGGTGTCCGGAGTAAAGCTTGCTTCAGGAGAGAGTCTCAAGTCCAAATTTGTGGTTAATTGTACCGGCGCATGGGCAGCTGAAGTAGCAAGGATGGCAGGTGTAAAAATTCCGGTTGATCCGGTCAAACGTCAGATTTTCGCACTTGACACTGCAGTGAAACCGGAAGGACCGTTACCTCTTACCATTCTACCTTCCGGTCTTTACTTCCGGACCGAAACAGGCGGCTTGATCCTGTTGGGCAAGTCAATGGCAGAAGACCCCGTAGGATTTGATTTTAGGTGGGATGACAAGAGGTTCATGGAGATTCTATGGCCCGAGTTGGCCGAGTTCGTCCCAGCCTTTGATACGCTCAAACTGGTTCGAGGCTGGGCAGGGTTATACGCAGTGAATAATCTCGACGGTAACGCGATCCTTGGTGAGTGGCCTGATCTTAAAGGGTTTTTTCTGGCCAACGGCTTTTCCGGTCATGGACTACAGCAGGCGCCGGCAGTGGGTCGTTATATGTCCGAGCTGATTTTTGAAAAATCACCAACTTTGGATCTATCAATCTTTCGGCCGGAACGGATTTTGGAAAACAAACCGCTGAGCGAAAGCGGGTTAGTTTAAAATTGTTGACTGTTGAGGTTTCTTATTAACTTAGACTTATACCCTAGTTGAGCGAAAATAATGCTCAATTAGGCGTTAATTGTTATTCGTTATTAGAATTTGATGATCGTCTCATTTTATAAATCTACGATCGGTTAAATATAAAAACGGATTTTATTCCTTTTAAACGATTAACCAAGCCGACTTCGCCATAGTGGCCGCAGGCTACGACGGCTGAATAACAAATAACGAATAACTCTCAATTGGTTTTTTACTCAATTGGAGTTATAGAGATACATGCCTTTGAAAAGAATACATCATAATGGGGGTAAATTTTATGAATGTAAAACATATCATTTCTGTAATCGATTCGCATACGGCAGGCGAACCTACACGGATAATTGTTGACGGGTTCGGGAAAGTCAAAGGCAGCACAATGGCTGAACGTATGGATTATCTTAAAAACCACATGGATTGGCTTCGAAAATCACTTATGCACGAACCTCGCGGCCACAGGGATATGTTCGGGGCTATACTCCTTCCTCCTGTTGATCCTTCTGCCGATGTTGCCGTTGTATATATGGAAGGTAAAGGTTATTTGAATATGTGTGGCCACGGGACACTCGGCATATGTGGGATGATGGTTGAAACAGGCAGAGTTGAATCTAAACCGGGAAAGACAGCGGTTCGTATTGAGGTGCCGGCAGGTATAATTGAAGGAACGGTGTTAACAGATGAAAACGGGAGGGTAACAGATGTCAGTTTTGTCGATGTTACGTCCTATGCCTGGGTTTTGGATAAAGAAATAGAAGTACCGGAGTATAGAAAAATTATTGTAGATGTGGGTTTCGGAGGAAATTTTTTTGTAATAGTTGACGTTGCTCAACTCGGCATCGAAAGCATTGACCCTGAACATACCGATGAATTGATAAAGAAGGGAATGAATGTGCTTGATGCCGCCAATAAACAGATACCGGTGCAGGACAAAACAAAGGAGCATATACGCACAATTGACCTCTGTATGATTACCGCTCCACCATCAGGTCCCCACGCGGATGCTCGAAACATCGTAATATTTGGCTTGGGCCAGGCCGATCGATCTCCATGCGGTAGCGGAACCTGTGCAAGAATGGCTGTTCTTCACAGAAAAGGAAAAATAGCTGTCGGGCAAAAATTTCGTCACGAAAGTTCCATACGCTCTGTTTTCACAGGTGAGATCTTATCTGAAACTAAGGTGGGCGACTTTCCCGCAATCGTTCCAAAAATCAGTTGTCGCCCATTTTTAACGGGATTTCATAAATTTGTCATAGATTCCGAAGACCCTTTTGCAAATGGGTTCGTTTTATAGCGGTAGCGACGGTCGATTCATCCTGTCTAAATTTCAATTGTCAAAGTCCGGAACATCTATGCTGTAAAAGCTGAGACTCTAAGAATATAAAGTTTGGTGTCCCTAACCCTGATAAATCTGAAACATACAAAAGAAATTTATCACGAAAGCACGAAATTACAAAAACACGAAAAATATAATTTTATTTCGTGATTTCAATCTTTCATGTTTTCGTGATTATTTTTAAATGCTTTATGAATCCCGAAAGTTGAAATATAAGATAAAAAGAGCTTTAAGGGCGCACCTATTTTCCCTTGACATTTAAAGCAGATTTGGTTTAGGTATACAAGATAGTTATGAGACCTTTGGTAAAAGAAAGGAAATCAAAATGAAGATTATGGTAGGCTACGATGGATCCAATGCCTCCTGGGATGCTTTGATACTGGCACAGAAGCACGCTGAAGCTTTTGGCGCCAAAGTTTATGTGTTAACCTCGATGTTTGGGGGAGAAAATAGTGATAGGAAGGATGTTGAAAAGGCTGAATACAACCTTGAGTATGCTAAAAACCTTCTCAAAGAGGGGGGAACTTCCTGTGAAACTCACTTGCTGATACGTGGTTTGTCCCCAGGTGAAGACTTGATTAAATTTGCCAGGGAAAACGAGATTGATGAAATTATTATCGGCCTAGTAAAAAGGTCTAAAATGCAAAAATTGGTTTTTGGCTCCACGGCTCAATATGTGATCCTAAACGCTCCGTGTCCGGTTGCTACAATCAAGTGAACGGTTTTTCAATAAAATGGCAGAATATCTTAATTTTAAGCACTTTAAGCATTTTTAACGCAAACAACATTTGGCCCCTTCAAGGGGCATTAAAGCCTGGCCTTTAGGCCAGTCGAAGATCCCGTTTTGCGGGAGATTCTTTATTAATTTACCTTAACCGTTAGAAAAGGAGGGAAATTATGAGCGAAGAAAAAAAAGAAACCGGGATAACACGGCGTGAATTGCTAAAAGGGGCTACCGCGGCTGTAGCCACAGGAGCGATTTTGTCTGCCGGGATGCCTAAAAAGGCCCATGCAGCCAAGAGCATAAAAATAGGGTTTATGGCACCCTTCACCGGTCCGGCCAGCCGTACGGGTGACATGCATAAAAAGGGTGTTATGATGGCGCTGGATGATGCAAGAGCCGCAGGAGAGATTCCGATAAAAGTCGACGGAAAGACTCTAGATGTAGAGCCTGTATGGGTGGACAGCCAGTCAAGCCCTGAAAAGGCGGTCAAAGCGGTGACCCATGCGATCAATCAGGGCGTCAAAATGATGGTAACCGGCTGGCATTCTTCAGTAGCAATGGCCGTTATGGATGCAGAAGCGCCGTTTAATATTATCCATCTTGGCCATGGAGGTGAATCACAGTACATCAACTTCAAGATAAACGATGATCCTCACAAATATAGAGGATGGTTCAAGGGCTGGCCTTCTCCTCCGGTCTTTGCTGGACTTTACGGGGAACCTCTAAAAGATTTCATGAATAAAGGCCTATGGAAACCGAAGAACAAAAAGGCTGCCGTGCTCGTTGAGGACACGGATTATGGCAGGGGATGGGGCGAAGCCCTGATGGTGAGCCTGAGAACGATTGGATTTGATGTAATGCCTTATGATGTAAATCGCATCGACGAGACCGATTTCACCCCGATTCTTATGAAATACAAAGCAGCCGGAGTTTCTATTGTCGGGCTTACTCAAACAGGTGGAGTGCCCATGTATAACCTTATCAAGCAGTATCGAAATATGCGGCTTAAGGCCCTCCTGCTGGGGCACGGACTTACATGGACGTCAGAATGGTATGAAAATACCGGCAAGGCGTCTGATTACATCCTGGCAATGGACTCACCTTATGCGGTATCCAAAGAACAATTTGAGTGGAACAAGCGGTTCAAAGAAAAATATGGTGTAGAACCGGCCGCTGCCCCTTCAGGCCAACCTTACGACTATACCCGCCTTGCTTTTAAAGCCTTAAATGAGACCGGGACACTCGACTTTGAAACACTCGTAAAATACTTCAGAGAAAAGGTTAAGTACAATGGGGTATGGCAGTACTTTGACTGGGCGACCTATAATGACTTCTGGAATGACTTTGCGAATGAGGCGACCCTCCATGCCCTTTCAAGAAATGATGTGAGAACCGGCGAGTATTTGAAGACGGGTTTCTTCTTTCCCATGGCCCAAATGTCCAAGGGAAAACCCCGGATCGTCTGGCCTACGAAATTTGCAACGGCTGAGTTTGAGGCGCCGCCGTGGTTATAGGACTTTTTAATCCACAGATTACGCAGATTACACGGATTGCTCTAATCACTTGAAGGGCGAGGGGATCATATGTCATAACCCCCTAAATGTGAAATCTGCAGTGTTTAATTCCCCGCGGCTTGCCGCGGGGTAGTTCATATGCATAAAAATTGATGCGCCATTAGTTCCGCAGCCCCTCAATAGAGGGGTTGCGGAAATCGGAAAACCACAATGAATATTCTTGAAGTTGATAAAATTCACAAACATTTCGGCGGTATTCCCGCCCTGGACGGTGTCTCTCTGAATCTGCAAAAAGGAAAGATTCATGGAGCCATCGGGCCCAACGGAGCCGGCAAGACCACCATGTTCAATGTGATTAACGGAATTTATACAGCAGATGCGGGAAAAGTTATTTTTAAAGGTAATGATATTACCGGTCTCCCTGCTTACAAAATCGCTTCCATGGGTATCGGCCGTACTTTCCAGGTTGCAAGGGTCTTTAATGAGATGACGCTTTTTGAAAACATGATGGTTCCCACCGTACCCCTGGGCATATCCAGATCGGAAGGTGAGAAGAAGGCCATTGAGTGTCTTGAAATGACCGGTCTTACACATTTAAAGGATGAACTGGCAATAGAGATCTCCGGGGGGCAGAAAAAACTTCTTGAGTTTATGCGCACACTGATATCGGATCCTGAAATAATACTATTGGACGAACCTTTTGCAGGAATTAATCCTGCCCTGGTGGAAAAATTGATCGAGGTAGTTATGGAACTGAACCGTACTAAGGGCAAAACCTTCCTCTTGATCAGTCACGACATTCCTTCAGTCATGAAGCTTTGCAAGGACCTTACTGTTCTGGCTTCGGGAAAGACAATCGCCGAAGGGAAGGCCGAAGAGGTTCGCCATGACCCGGCAGTTATCAGCGCTTATCTGGGTCGTAAATGATAGTATTGACGGTCTCGTAAAAAGCCCTACTTCTGCGTTGTGCTGCATTTCGTAATCATTCAACGTACGATAAGTACGCCTCATAATTACAAAATTTGCACGCCTTGAATTTGAACTTTTTACGAAACCGTCTAAATCAGACTTTTTACGTGCTCATCAGTGTTTCTCGACTATCACATCGAAGCGTAATTTCGTTTCCCTGGAAATTTCATTAACACAAAAAAAAACGGTTTAACCATGAGCCTAGATATCGAAAGCATCACATCAGGATATATAAAGGATGTTCCCATCCTGCATAATGTGACTATGAAGGCCGAGGACGGCGCTCTTACGCTGATTATTGGTCCCAACGGAGCGGGAAAGTCCACCATTCTCCGAACAGTTTACGGATACCTCTATCCAACAGATGGTGACATTCATCACAACGGCAAGTCCCTTAAAGGGTATAAACCGAATCAAATGCTTGGAGAGGGGATCGCTTTCTTGCTGCAGGGCCACAGCGTTTTCCCGGATATGACGGTGGAGGAGAATCTTAGCCTTGGGGGTTGGCTATTTAAAAAAGACAAAAAGGCTCTTCAGTCTGCTATTGAAGCGGTTTTCGACCGTTATCCAGCTCTAAAAGAAAAACGTGGAGCGCTTGCTGGTGCGCTTTCAGGAGGGCAACAGCGAATTCTCGAGATCGCTCGTTTGACGATGACAAATCCTCACACGATCCTGATCGATGAACCGTCAGTGGGATTAATGCCAAAACTAGTGCACTCTGTTTATGCGGAAATCACAAAACTGAAGGAAGCGGGATACACTATATTGATGGTTGATCAACAGGTGCGTCTCGGTCTGGATATCGCAGACTACCTCTATGTACTAAATCTTGGGGAAAATAGTCATCACGGTCCCAAGGAACAATTTACCGACACCATAGAGGATGTTATCAAGGAATGGATATAATTTGAGAGGATAAAATGGAATTCAGCGTTATTGTACAGCTTGTTCTACTGGGTCTTGTAAGAGGAACCATGTACGCGGTCATGGGAGTCGGGCTTTCGGTTATTTTCGGGATCATGGGAATTGTTAACTTTGCCCACGGCGAATTGTTCATGATAGGCTGTTACATAATGTATTTTGCAACCGGTATGTTGAAACTTCCCTTTCCGGTTGGTATTGCAGCGGCAGCGGCTCTTATGTTTATTGTGGGGATGCTTCTTGAGAAGGGACTGGTCTCCAAATTGCGTGAAAAGTCCGGCCGAGAGTGGCTCATGAATTCTTTTGTGCTGACCATCGGCCTCATGGTGATCTTTCAGAATCTGGCGCTGATTACCTTTGGCTCAAGACAGCGGGGAATCATCAGCCTGATCCCGGGCATTATAGAATTGGGGGATGTTATCCTTATTAACGATCATCTCTTAATCATAGCTTTATCCGCCGCGTCAGTGGGAGCTCTCTATTATTTCACCAAGAAAACCAGAACAGGTAAAGGTATAAGGGCTACATCCCAGCATGCGGAAGCAGCGCTGACACTCGGGATCAATATTAACCGAATGTTTACCATCTCTTTTGGAATCGGAGCAGTCCTTGCCGGAATAGCGGGCGCTCTTCTTATAACCCTGTTTCCTGCAAATCCCTACGCAGGCTCTCAGCCTGTTTTGAAGAGTTTTGTGGTTGTCGTTTTGGGTGGTCTTGGAAATGTCAACGGCGCCATTATAGCGGGCCTGATGATAGGATTGATAGAAACCTTTTCCATGTTTTTTTTAGCAGGCGGCTGGCAAAATGTATTGGTTTTCGGTGTTGTAATTGCTGTACTGATTTTTAAACCTGATGGACTATTTGCAAAAGCGGGAGAACGGCCATGAAGACTGGGGATAAATCTGAGGCGAAAACAAAAATTTTACGGTATATCAAGGTGGCGCTTATTGCGATCTTTCTCGTTGTGATACCTCTTATTTTTAGTGAAAACCGATATATTATAACTGTCTTTATTTCGTGCCTGCTTTTTGGTATATGGGGGGCTATTTATGACTTGCAGATCGGGTATGCCGGTCTTATTAATTTCGGATTTGCCGGGTTTATCTGTGCCGGGGCCTACGGATCAGGCCTGGGTGCTCTTCATTACGGTATCAACCCCTGGATAGGATTACTTATCGGAGGCATTATTGCCGGGCTTATCGGGTTTTTCACGGGCCTGATCACCCTGAGACTGAGAGGGATATTCTTGGGTCTTGCCACATGGTTCATCGCCGAAATGTTGGTGCTGACTATTTCGAACACTCCAGGTTATACACGAGGAATGTTGGGCCTCACCGTCGAGCCGTTTCCCGATCTCTTAGGATTGAGCTTTTCACGCACAAATCTTATGTCTTATTATTTCCTGCTTCTTTTTATAGGCATTATCATTGTCGGATTGTCGACCTTTATGGTACGCTCAAAGATTGGTCTCTCATTCAAGGCAATACGGGAAGACCAGGTTGCTACGGAGAGCCTTGGGCTAAACCCGACAAAGTATAAGCTCATTAACTTTACAACGGCTTGTTTCTTTACAGGTATAACCGGTGCGTTTTATGCCCATTACATAGGAATCCTTACTCCCGAGCACCACGAGTTCGGTGTTCCCAGAACAGTGGAGGTTTTGACCATGGCTTACGTGGGAGGAAGAGGGACACTTTGGGGAGCTATCGTTGCAGGCTTTCTTCTCATCGGGTTCCAGGAATACTTTAGAGAACTGGCTGCCTGGCGTTTGGTTTTTTTCGGAGTACTTCTAATAAGCATAATGTTATATGCACCAAAAGGTTTGGCAGGGTTAAAAAAATATATTTGGTAAGCTCTGCTTGATCAATTCGTAAAAATCGAATTTATCAAAATCACAAAACACTCTTTTTAAAAAGGTTGCTTTTCTGATTTTTTAGAGACCATCACTTATGAATCTTCTTAATTTCATATCTTTATTTCTTCCACAATATTCTTGCTCTTAAAGGCATTTTCAGGTAAAAACTATTTGGGAAAACAATTATGCGAACAATTTTGAACGTTACCGGTTGATTATTGATTATTAACTATGGCAAAAACAGGAAGAAATAATTAATAATCAATTGTCAATAATCAATTGTTAAGTTAGCGCTTATGTCGCTTATGGGGAAGTCAAAGTCAGGTTCTTTGAGTCTGGAATTTTTAACTTCAGATCTAGTTAAGTCGTCGAGTGATTGAGCAGTTAAATGGTTGTAATAATTAAGTAAAAAAACCATTTGCCAAATAATTGGACATACAACAGTTTGTAAATATTAACATATTGATTTAATGATTAATCTTTTTACTCAACCACTTAACCACTCAACTATTTGACGATGTCTAAAGGAGGAGGAGGTTTTATGATTAGAGTTGGTGTAATTGGTGCAACTGGATATGCCGGGGCGGAACTTGTTCGTATACTTTCAGGTCATCCTGAAGCAGAGATTACAATTCTGACTTCACGCCAGTATGCAGGTGTAAAGTTTGAAACGATATACCAGTCCATGGCAGGTGTTGTTGATATGGGTTGTGAAGAATTTTCTTTAGATGCCATTTGTGAAAGAACCGATGTAATATTCACGGCGCTTCCACACAAACTTCCCATGGAAATTGTTCCAGAGCTTGTACGACGGGGGAAGAAGGTGGTGGACCTTTCGGCTGATTTCAGGTTTAAGGATGCATCAAAATATGAAGCTGTTTATCAATCCCATACAGCTAAAGATTTACTTGAAAAAGCGGTTTACGGCCTTTGCGAAATATATTACGACAAAATAAAAGAAGCTGCTTTAATCGGTAATCCCGGATGCTATCCTACAAGCGTGCTTTTACCTATGATACCTCTATTAAAAAACGATTTGATAGACACAGATACTATTATTGTGGATTCAAAGTCAGGTGTTAGCGGCGCCGGCCGTTCTTTATCACTTACAACGCATTTTTGTGAGGTTAACGAATCTTTCAAAGCATATAAAGTTGCAGAGCACCGTCATACCCCGGAGATGGAAGAAGTGATGAGCCTTGAAGCAAAAAAGTCCATCAACATTACATTTGTACCGCATCTAGTTCCAATGACCCGTGGAATGATGACAACGATTTATTCACGGCTCATTAAAAAGGTTGGCAATGATGAACTATATAATATACTTGATTCATTTTATGACGGATGTCATTTTGTACGTATTTGTCCGGACGGTAGGCCTCCCGATACTTTACATGTGAGAGGAACCAATTTTTGTGACATAGGTTTTAAGATAGATGCAAGGAACGACAGGCTTATTCTTATGTCTGTAATAGATAACCTTGTGAAGGGGGCTGCAGGTCAGGCCGTTCAGAATATGAATATTATGCTTGGAATTGATGAAACAACAGGACTTTGAACGCTTATGAAAAAAAACGTAACTTTTGAACGTTACTAATTCATTTTGTAATTTTAAACTCAAAACTTGAAGCTGGAGCAAGCAATGAAGATATTGTGAAAGATCGTAAGGCTAACCCTGAACTCTGAACCTGTGAACGCCTACATTTTCCCCAAATTTCTTCGTGTTTTCTTGACAATCAATTTTATTTAGAATAAAAGTATTGTGTTTTTTTACATTTAGGTTGGATTAAAAATAATTAAGCTACTAAGCACGAAGAGAAGAAAAGAAAAATGTATATCAAGATAAATAAAATAATCTATAATCTTAGTGCCTTAGTGCCTTTGTGGCAAAATATCTAAGTAATAAAAGAACGATTAAAAATATATTTAATTAAGAAAGGAGATTCAAAATGTCAGCAAAGCTAATAAAAGGAACGGAAGTTCGCGAGGAGATTCTTGAAGAAATTTCAGCCGAAGTAGCCCAGATTAAAGAAAAACATGGTGTTGTGCCAGGACTTGTTACTATTTTGGTAGGTGAAAACCCTGCTTCCATATCCTACGTAACCCTAAAGATAAAAACCGCCAACCGGCTCGGATTCAATGAGATTCAGGACAGCCAGTCGGAAGATATTTCCGAGGAAGTTCTTTTGGGCCTTATTGATAAATATAACAATGATGATTCAATCAATGGTATCCTTGTGCAGCTCCCTCTTCCAAAGCATATTGATGAAAAAAAAGTACTAAATGCAATAGATCCGGACAAAGATGTGGATGGATTTCACCCTGTAAATGTTGGACGCCTTATGATCGGAGGATCTGAAGTAAAGTATCCCCCATGTACCCCTGCAGGCATACAAGCATTGATAGTTCGTTCAGGCATTGAGACAAGCGGAGCTGAAGTGGTTGTTGTGGGACGCTCCAATATAGTGGGAAAACCGATAGCAAACATGATGCTACAAAAAGCTGATGGGGCCAATTCAACTGTGACTGTAGTTCATACACGAACAAAAGATTTAGCCTCGCATTGTAAACGGGCAGATGTTTTGATCGTCGCGGCCGGTGTCCCGGATCTTGTAAAGCCGGAATGGATAAAACCCGGCGCATGTGTCATTGATGTAGGAGTTAACAGAGTGGGAGAAAAAATCAGTGAAAAGACCGGGAAAAAGATTGCAATATTAAAGGGCGACGTAGATTTTGATGCAGCAAAGGAGATTGCAGGATTTATTACTCCCGTACCAGGGGGTGTCGGTCCCATGACTATTACCATGCTTATGAAAAACACCCTTAAATCATTAAAGTTTAAATTAGGAATTCTATAAAAATACTTAATTGAGACCTTTGAAAAATGCTCAATTTTGTTCAAGTTCAAGCCTCCGGCCCGTTGGGCCTACGCCCCGGAGGGGCGGGCGAAAATTTTAACCACAGGCATACATTGAGTATTTCGAGGATAGCGCTAAAGCTTCACTTCGTGCCAAAATTATGAGCCTAACACAGAAATTGGGCAAAAGGGGGCGTTTTGCAAAGATCTCAAATTGAGGTATCCACTTTGTCCAGGCATATACAACATATGGGGTCAACCTGGGTTAGTGGATACCTTCTAAAAAATATAGTGGTTAAATACTTGACAGCCTAATAGATATTATGTTATACTTCGACGTTATTTTGTAAGCCTTTAAAATGATATAAATATATTCGTGCAAGATTCGGGTATAATGATTTTTTTTAGAAAACGTAACCATTAATCTAATTATATGCGAAAAAAAATCACTTTTCTTATACTAAGTACAACAGGGTCTTCAAGCAGGCAAGTTTCTTTCTCAAAGGCATTTTTACGCATTTTAAGCCTTTTTCTTATTTTGTGCCTGATCTGTATTGGTTATATTATTTATGATTACAACAATCTTCAACAAACTATGATAGATAGTAGTAATCTTCAGAAGAAGATTTCATATCAACAGGAGGAGATAGCAGGCCAACGAAGGCAGATACAAAAATTTGCAAGTGAAATCAATAAGTTAAAGTCTAATTTATTAGCATTAAATGATTTTGAAAGAAAGATACGCATTGTTGCAAATATTGAAAAAACAAATGAAGATGGTAGTCTTTTTGGCGTTGGTGGCTCCAAACCTGAAGATCTTGATACAAAAATTCAAATTACAAAAAAACATAATGGCCTTGTTCGCGAAATGCACGCGCGGGTTAAACAACTTACTCTGGCATCGAAGAATCAGAAAAAAGGGTTCGACTCCCTTTTGAAATATCTTGAAGATCAACGGAATCTTTTGGCCTCCACTCCTGCAATACTACCTGCGAAAGGTTGGAAGTCATCAAGATTCGGATACCGCAGATCCCCATTTACCGGCAGGCGTGAGTTTCATAAAGGATTGGATATTGCTAATCGGGAAGGGACACCAATTGTTGCCACTGCAGATGGTGTTGTTTCGTTTGTTGGTAACAATGGAATGCTTGGCATGATGATCAAGATTGATCACGGCCATGGAATGGTTACCCGTTATGGTCATCTTCAAAAAGCGCTGAAAAAGCCAGGTAAATCGGTAAAAAGAGGGGAAACCATTGCATTGCTTGGCAATACCGGACGAAGCACAGGGCCCCATCTCCATTATGAGGTCCTTCTGAACGGCGTTCAGGTAAATCCTATGAAATATATACTTAACTGAATCGCTATAATTTTGTATTCTTAGTTTTTTCCTCTCTTTCTTTCCTTATTATACTTCAGACATCGTCAAATAGTTGAGTAGTTAAGTGGATGAGTAGGGAGAGATTTATAATTAAATCAGTATGTTAATATTTACAAACGGTTGTATGCCCAAATTTTTTTTAAAAACGGCTATTATTCTTATCATTACAACTACTTAACCACTCAACTACTCGACGACTTAACGAGATCTGTACTTTAAATGGATCTCTATTTGCCCTTCAACATTATCTGTTTTATATAATTTTAAAAGTATTATAATTTGTTTAATTTATATTATTAATCCGGGAGATAACTTTATAAATGTTATTTAATTTTTTAACAAAAGTTTTTGGCAGCAAAAACGAAAGGGAATTGAGAAAGCTTGAACCAATAGTTGAGGCTATAAATAGCCTTGAACCAAAAATACATGCTATGAGCGACGACCAGCTTAAGGCTCAAACTCAGTTATTTAAAGAAAGAATTGAAAAGGGTGAATCCCTTGATGATATTCTCCCCGAAGCTTTTGCAACGGTAAGAGAAGCTTCGGTACGGACTCTTAATATGCGGCATTTTGATGTACAACTCATAGGGGGTATTGTTCTCCATCAAGGCAAGATTGCTGAAATGAAGACAGGTGAAGGAAAGACGCTGGCTGCTACTCTTCCTGCATATTTGAACGCAATAGAAGGTAAAGGCGTGCACATTATTACAGTGAACGATTACCTGGCAAAACGTGATACAGAATGGATGGGTAACATTTATAATTTCCTTGGTGTTTCTGTTGGAACCATATTGCACGGTTTGGACGATGATGAGCGAAACAAGGCATACAATGCAGATATTGCATACGGAACAAATAATGAATTCGGCTTTGACTATTTAAGGGACAATATGAAATTTTACAAAGATTCAATTGTCCAGGGTGAGCTTAACTTTGCTATTGTGGACGAGGTGGATAGTATTTTAATTGATGAAGCAAGAACCCCACTAATAATTTCAGGTCCAGCCGAAAAATCGACTAACTTGTATTATCAGGTCAATGGCATCATTCCACATCTTGTTCGAGATAAAGATTTTACAATAGATGAAAAGGCACGTACGGCAGTGTTAACCGAACTAGGGGTTACTAAAGCTGAAAAAATATTGAAGATCGATAATTTATACGATCCTAAATATATTGAACTTCTACACCATATCAATCAGGCCCTTAAGGCACATACACTTTTCAAACGTGATGTTGACTATATTGTCAAGAACGGGAATGTTATAATCGTTGATGAGTTTACCGGCCGTCTAATGCCCGGGCGCCGTTATAGTGAGGGATTACACCAGGCACTGGAGGCTAAGGAAAATGTTAAGATAGAAAATGAAAACCAGACTCTCGCCACTATTACCTTTCAGAATTATTTTAGGATGTATAACAAGCTCGCAGGTATGACAGGCACTGCAGATACCGAAGCGGCTGAATTTAAAAAAATATATGACCTTGACGTAATCGTCATTCCAACAAACCAACCCATGATCAGGAACGACAACCCGGATGTTATCTATAAGACTAAAAGAGAAAAATATGAAGCAGCTCTGAATGAGATAGAAGAATTGCATAAAAAGGGACAGCCTGTCCTGGTCGGAACAATTTCAATTGATGTTTCAGAAGATCTTAGTAAAAAACTAAAAAAGAGGGGAATTAAGCATTCGGTGCTGAATGCAAAAAACCATCAAAAAGAGGCTGAAATTATTGCAATGGCCGGTCAGAAAGGATCTGTGACCATTTCAACAAATATGGCCGGTCGAGGGACTGACATTGTGCTTGGCGATGGTGTGACTGAACGTGGGGGACTTCACATACTAGGAACAGAAAGACATGAAAGCCGGCGAATTGATAATCAGCTTAGAGGGCGTTCAGGCCGGCAGGGTGATCATGGGTCATCCCGCTTCTACCTTGCCCTGGAGGATGACCTGCTGCGGATATTTGGAGGAGAACGGATAACAGGGATTATGGAAAAACTGGGCATGGAAGAAGGTGAGCCCATTGAACACAATATGATAAGCAGGGCCATAGAAAATGCCCAGGGCAAAGTTGAAGGACACAATTTTGATATCCGAAAACAGCTTCTCGAATATGATGATGTTATGAATCAGCAAAGAGAAGTTATTTATAGACAACGTCGTGAAGCACTGGCTGGAAAAGATATAAAAACATCTATAGAGGATATAATAAGCGAAAAGTCTATTGAAATCGCTGAATTTTTTGCCGATGAAAAAGCCCTCCCTGAAGAATGGGATTTTAATGGACTTAAGGAGGCAGTATTCAAACAGTTTAATTTTCGTATGAATACCATCGAAAATGATACATTGGATGGATTAACCAAAGAAGGATTAGCCCGGCTGATTTATGACTTTGCTAAAAAAGTATATAATGAAAAAGAGAGTGTAATAGGAGCGGAAGAATTCAGAAATCTGGAACGTATTGTGATGCTCCAGACAGTTGACAATCTATGGAAGGATCACCTTCTTAGTATGGATCATCTAAAAGAGGGAATAGGTCTCAGGGGCTACGCTCAACAGAATCCATTGATTGTTTATAAAAAAGAAGGTTTTGAAATGTTTCAGGATATGATCTCCAGGATCAAAGAGGAGACTCTTGGGATTTTGTTCAGAATTCAGATCGCAGAACCTCATGAGATAAATGATTTAAGAAAGCCAAAGGAACAGAAACTCTTATTTTCCGGTGGGGATGATACTGAAATAGATAAAAAACCGATCAAAAGAACCGGAAAAAAAGTAGGCAGAAATGCCCCCTGTCCCTGCGGAAGCGGGAAAAAATATAAAAAATGTTGTGGTAAATGAGGGTTGATTTTCATTCAAACAAGCATTACACTTAAAGATGATGAATTCGTAAAAAGTCGAATTCATCAAATACAAAACACTCTCGTAAAAAGGTCACTTTTTTGACTTTTTGCGAAATCACTGAGTTTAATGGCCCATATCAACACTCAAACTAAAGAAAAAGTAAAATCAAAAACCAAAGATGAAATTACAGAACCTCCCATGTATAAGGTATTGCTTCTTAATGATGATTATACCTCCATGGAGTTTGTTGTAGATGTACTTGTACTTATTTTTAATAAATCAATAGAAGAAGCTGTAAATATTATGTTGAAGGTCCATAGAAGAGGGATTGGGCTTTGCGGTGTTTATACACATGAAGTAGCGGAATCCAAGGTTGAGAGAGTTCATGCTTTTGCCCGCGAAAACAGTTTTCCTTTAAGATGCACAATGGAGAAAGAGTAGAACCATGATTAGTAAGGAACTAAGTGCAACATTGGGCTTTGCTGTCAATGTAGCCCAAAAAAGTCGCCATGAGTACGTATGTATTGAACATGTACTATTTGCTATATTGCATGATAGTACCGGATCAGAGATTATCAAAAACTGCGGCGGAGATGCCCAAAACCTTAAAAACCTTCTTGAGAATTTTTTCAAGGAAAATTTGGATAAGATTCCTGAGGGAAGCGAATATGTACTTCAACAAACCATAGGCTTTCAGAGGGTGATCCAGAGAGCAGTTAATCATGCGCGTTCTGCTGAAAAGCATGAGGTTGCAGTTGGTGACTTGCTTGCATCTATTTTTCAGGAAAAGGATTCTCACGCTGCGTTTTTTTTGAGCTCGGAAGGGATTACCAGACTTGATGTTTTAAGCTACATTTCACACGGAAATCCCGAGCTCCCTTTTAAAAAAAGGCCGGGCGGATTTAGAAAAACAGAGGGAGAAAAGAAAAAGAAGAGGGTAAATCCGCTTGAAGTTTTCACAATCGACCTTGTCAAAATTGCAGGTGAGGGAAAGCTGGATCCACTAATCGGTCGCGAACTTGAGATGGAACGGACCATGCAGATCCTTTGCCGGAGGCGCAAAAACAATCCGGTATTTGTGGGGGATCCCGGGGTGGGGAAAACCGCTATGGCCGAAGGACTGGCCATTAAGATCCAGAATGAATCCGTTCCTGATATACTCAAAGATGTACGTATTTTTTCACTTGATCTCGGGGCGCTTTTGGCCGGCACTAAATTCAGAGGTGATTTTGAACAACGTTTAAAAGGGGTTATCGCAGCTCTAAAAAAGCAGAAAGCTCCAATATTATTTATTGATGAAATCCATACGATTGTCGGGGCCGGAGCAACCAGCAGCGGATCTATGGATGCATCAAATATTTTGAAACCTGCCCTTTCCACGGGTGATATTCGTTGTATCGGTTCATCCACCTATGAGGAATACAAGAATCATTTTGAGAAGGATCGCGCCTTGTCGCGCCGCTTTGAGAAGATCGAAATTTCAGAACCTAGCGCTTCAGAATCTTATAAAATATTAAAGGGGATTAGGTCCCGATATGAAGAGCATCATGGTATTGTTTTTACAGATCAGGCGCTTAAAACTGCTACAGAACTTTCGGATAAGTATATCAATGATCGCTATCTTCCTGATAAGGCCATCGACGTAATAGATGAGGCAGGGGCATTTGTCAGGCTCTCAGGTTCTTCCAGAAGAAAAAAAATACACCCCTCGGATATAGAAAAAATTGTAGCAAAGATGGCCAGAATACCGACAAGAAGTGTATCAACATCTGATAAAACAAGATTAGAGAGCCTTGAAGAGAGCATTAAAAAAACGGTTTTTGGACAGGACGCTGCCATTCATTCCCTTGTAACATCTATAAAGCGATCTCGCGCTGGTCTTGGAACGCCGGAAAGGCCGATAGGTTCGTTTCTTTTTACAGGCCCTACCGGTGTTGGGAAGACAGAAGTGGCCAGGCAGGTATCATCGGAGCTTGGTGTTCAGTTTATCCGTTTTGATATGAGTGAATACATGGAAAAGCATGCTGTAGCTCGTCTCATTGGTGCGCCTCCCGGCTATATCGGTTTTGAGCAAGGAGGTCTTCTTACGGACGGGATCCGAAAGAGCCCATACAGTGTACTGCTTCTTGATGAGATAGAAAAAGCCCATCTGGATCTGTTTAATATTTTACTTCAGGTTATGGATCATGCAACCCTGACCGATAATAATGGGAAAAAGGCGGATTTTAGAAATGTTATAGTTATTATGACTTCAAATGCCGGTACAAGGGAAATGAGCACTCAAACAATCGGCTTTGGCAATGCAGAAGATGATATTGAAAGCAAAGGGATAAAGGCTATTGAAAGGTTATTCAACCCTGAATTTAGAAATCGGCTTGACGGAATTATTAACTTCAATTCACTGAATGTTGATATAATGGAAAAGATTGTGGATAAGTTTATGGCTGAGCTTAAAGAACAGCTTGACGCAAAAAAGGTTTCTCTTACATTTTCTTTAGCAGCGCGAAGATGGATGGCAAAAAAGGGTCATGATCCACGTTACGGTGCAAGACCGCTTGTCAGGTTAATACAAACGGAAATCAAGGATATATTATCGGATCATCTTCTTTTTGGCCGGCTTGAAAAAGGAGGAAAGGTTTTCGTTGATTTAGAAGAAGATAAATTGACATTCAATTATTCATAGTACAGTGTCTTAAAAATTTTATGTTTCATTTTAGCAATTTAAAACATTGCAACATTACACCCGCTTTTTGAAATCCGAATACCGAAATCCGAAACAATATCAAAATCCGAATGTTCCAAATTTAAAACAAATGCGGCTAAGCACCTTCATTTTAAAGAGTTTTGAGAATTTGAATTTATGTCATTCGAATTTGTTTAGAATTTCGACCTGCCCGCCATTGCCAGAGATGCCTGCACATAAGGTGAATACTCTCTCAGGCGTTGGCAGGCGGGTATTCGAATTTAGGATTTCCCCGTCTCTGATAAGTGGATTAAATATAACCATTTTTACGAAATTTTATTTTGCCAATTTGGAATACAGAATTTATGAGACGGGGCACTAATTCATGCCTGTTTTTCTTCTATCCGATCAATTGGTATTTCCTCCGGTTCATCTTGCTCAAGATAATGGTCTGCTTGCAATCGGCGGCGATTTAAGTGCAAAACGACTTCTACTTGCATATAAGTTGGGAATATTTCCATGGTTTTCGGATGAAGAGCCCATAATGTGGTGGTCACCCGATCCCCGCCTTGTACTGTATCCTCGGGATCTAAAGGTCTCAAAAAGCCTAAAGAAGATATTAAAAAAAGATATTTTCCATGTGACGATTGATAACGCTTTTAATCGTGTCATTACCTCGTGCTCACAAGTTCGGCTGCAAAACAATGAAGGAACCTGGATCGGAAAAAATATGATTACAGCCTATTGTAAACTTCATGATTTAGGATATGCACATTCAGTAGAAGCTTGGAGCGAAGGAGAACTAGTAGGCGGATTATACGGTGTTTCCCTGGGAAAATGTTTTTTTGGCGAATCAATGTTTACGCGTAAAAGTAATGCGTCAAAAGTTGCTTTTGTGAAGTTTGTTGAATATCTTAAAGCATCGTCATTTGATATGATAGACTGCCAGATAACTACCGATCTTTTGATCAGTTTCGGAGCAAAAGAAATACCGAGAAACCAATTTCTAAAGCAGCTGGAAAAATCCTTAAAATCGCCAACTGCAATAGGGAAATGGGTTTTTGCATAGGAGATTATACGTAAAACGGTCTTATTTTGAGTTTTTTTAATTATGTGCCAGACTGACATTTGGTCGTTCAGTAGAAATTCGATGGAAATTCACTAACCGTTCAAAGGTTTAGCGTTCCACGTTCAGACTCCGGCCTTGAGGGGCCTCCGCCCCGGAGCTTAGCTTTATACACACTTGACACATCGGCAATGTAACCATTTGATATTATGAACACTTTTCTGAACCGCAGAATATCGAACAAGGAATATTGATGAATTCGTAAAAAGTCGAATTCATCACGTTTTAGGTTTGAAGTGTTAGGTTTGAAGTTATGTTATTACAATTATTTACAGATACTTAAAACTTAAAACCTTAAACTTAAAACGTTCGTAAAAGAAAATTTTTTACTTTTTACGAAACCGTCAATATTGAATGTCGAAGTGAAGACTTCATGATTCTGTCACGCCTGTGGCGTGATTCGACATTCGATATTCAAAGATTTTAGGAAGTTAGCAGTCAGTTAGAACCAAACTAAAATTACGTAAATTTGTTACAAAGCCTACTTTTTTGATGTCCCAGAGGACCTTCCTCGTTCAGTTGACCTCGGAAGAGACCCCAGGGGTAAAAACATCGGAAAAGGGCTTGGACGGTCAGACAGCCGCCCGGATATTACATCAAGCTTTTGAAATCCGTATTTTTGATAAAATGCTACGGAATATGAAGTCGGAACTGGTTCTGTCCTGCATATTTACGAAAGAAACGATCAATATCAGGGTCTCCTGAAGAGAACGAACTCCTGTCATCATCTGGTCGTAATGGTCTGATCTCAATCATCAAAGAGAGCCTTAATCGCTTCAGTTGGTTCAGGAGGTTGTTGGATGCTCTCTATCATCCTCTCTCCTGATTCCTTCGTTATTATGATTCTTGGAGGAATTACAATATCAAGAGGAATTTCATTGAGCACATTGAGATGATGAAGCAGAGCTGTTTCAATTAAGAAGGCTTTTTTCAAACCATATGCTTTCGCGTATTTTTCCATTCTCTGCTTAGTACTGAGGGAAATATTCGCAGATATTTGTGTTGTATTTTCTGAAGCCATGTTTGTCACCTCTACATAATTGTAGAATAATCTATGAAAATGGCAAGATTTTTTTTGAAAAAGTTGTTGCATATTGCGCAATATGCAGTATAATATATAATGTGATTAAAACATTCCAACACAAAGGCCTGCAAAAGTTTTTCAATACAGGTAGTGTGGCGGGTATTCAGCCGTATCACAAACAAAAGCTCAGAATGCGTCTAATTGCCCTGGATACAGCAACCAATATTAAAGATATTGACTTACCGGGCTTCCGCCTGCATTCCATGAAGGGAGATAAAAAGGGTTTGTGGGCAATTGACGTAAGCAAGAATTGGCGTATCGTTTTTAAATTTAAAGACGGCAACGTATTTGTTGTCGATTACGAGGATTACCACTAATGAGTATGTACAATCCACCTCATCCAGGCGAGTTTATACGAGAAGTCTATCTGAAACCATTTAATATAAGCTATCGTAGCGTTGCCTTAAAACTCAAGGTGTCGCCATCTACCTTCCTGCGACTTGTTAAAGGTCAGAGTAACGTAAGCCCTGAAATGGCCTTGCGACTTTCCAAAGGGTTAGGGCGTTCTCCGGAAAGTTGGCTGGCGATGCAGGATAGTTACAACCTTTGGCACGCCAGGCAAAATGTAAACCTTGATGAGGTAGAGCTATTGACAATTGCAGTATGAAAATTGTCCATGACTCAACAATGGAGTAACTTCTTCATGAGTAATGCAATCATTTATCTTGCGAGAAATAAAATTAGCAACATACAATATCATACGGCAACGCATGCTTGCTTGCACAAATAGTTGCTAAAAAGGGGGTAGGAATGGCCGAAATAATTTTAAAGACAAGCGAACCGGAGAAGGCAACTGGAATATTATTTGAAGCGTTGGAAACAGAAGCTCGGCGTTTGCAATATAGCCTTAATCTTGCAAGAAAACGACTAAAAAGATTTGAAAAAAAATACAATGTTTCATCAGACAAATTTGTTGCCGAGTGGAGCGCCGAGGATTTAAAAGGTCAGGATATGGAATATGTGGAATGGGCAGGGGAGTATCAGTTGGCATTACAATTGAATGAACGTATATTTGCCTTAAAAAGCATTGAAAATGTTACTTAATGAGCACAAACATTCCGGCGATGGAACGATTTCAGAAGCTGCATTGCCTGATATATTTGATCTGGTTGATGAGATTGTAAGTTATTTATGAGAGGCTTGGCCATTGTAAGGGAACCCCATTTTTCACAGGAATAGTGGATTAGTGGCAACGTCCCCTATTAGCAGTGGCAACGTCCCCTATTGGCATTTCGGCCTTGCCTTCCAATTATATACTCTTATGATCCTGGACTCTTGGATCACTTCGAAGATATCTCTGTTTTTGATGATAAAGATATAGGCTGTCTGTTAAGATGGATATTGATCTCAAGATATTTCGTATGAACCGGCTTGGGATTCCACAGGAAAGGATTGCAAAGAGGCTGGAAGAAACAAGAGATACTATTAGTGATCATTTGGGGAAAATGCCGGGATTGGCAAAATCCCCAAAAGCCGATTTATCGAAAGGCTTCACAGTTCCCCAGGTTGCTGAAAAGCATGCCTGCCCCGCATGCCACGTAGCTCCGGAAGATGGTACTGGGGTAGGTCCGGAAGATCGCACTGGATGGACAGATCTTATGGTCTGGCCTGTGCACTGGAAGGGAAAAGTGATTTTTAAAGATTTAAGGCACCCTCCAACAAGTAATCGGTGATCAGTGATCGGTACCTGATTACCCAATACCTGATGACCGATCACCACATCGACAAAATTTTGTCGATGTGGCACTTCTAAGCGCCTATTCACTGTCCGGCTCGGACACACCGTACATAGAGGCTATTTGTTGACTTACCGCAGTTGGATATGTTGCCGTATATGTAGTATACGTTCCACGCGTAGGATGAATGGCTTGCGCGGGTAGTAGATGACCAATAGTTCGGTACATTTACCTCAGGAAAGAAGTTCGTATCTATTGGCGGATTATAAATATTATAATCTGTTATTGAATTCAGCTCCTTGATATTCGGTAAACGCCAGTCAGTATGCCCGGCAAGAGATAAGCCCTCGCAATATGAAATGGCATCTTCCCATGTCTTTTCACCACCTTCACCCTGTTGCCACATAAGCCCTGTATTATTATCTGTCACCGTCTCGTCACCATTATCTGTAAAATTACTAAAGCTTAGCTCTTGACCGCGTACACACCGAACATACCAGTTAGCTGCTGACTTAATGCCGCTGCTGGAGTATCCATGATAGAAGTCTACGCCCCACGCACCAGAAGAATCATATGCTCTAGTAGTAGATGACCAATATTCCGACGCATCAGTATCGGGAAAATATGTTGTGTCTATTGAAGGATTGTATGTACTATAATTTACGACACCCACTAATTCCTTCTTGGATGGAAGCCGCCAGCCAGAATAACCTTCAAGTGTAAGATTGCTGCAGTAGCTATTAGCATCATCCCAGGTTCGGGTTATATTGTCATCATCTTTCTGCCACATCAGACCTGTTGTATTATCTGTAACAGTTCCGTCGCCGTTATCAGTATATTTATATACAAGCTTCCAAATGAAGATGTCTGCATACCCCGCGTTAGTATTTCCTTCCAGGTTTCCAGCGGTATATCCTGTGACGTAAATGTTACCACTTAAATCAATGGCTATGCCTTTGCCACGATCGGAGCTTGATGTACCGAGCAACTCTGTCCATTGTTTGGTACCGTTTGAATCGTACTTGGTAACGAAGATTTCGGAACCTCCAGCGTTAGTATTTCCGTCTAGGTTTCCATAGGTTTCGCCGGTAACGTAGATATTGCCACTTGAATCAACGGCTATGCCATAGCCAATCTCATTACTTGATGTGCCGAGGAGTTCTGTCCATTGCCTATTGCCATCTGAATCGTACTTAGAAACAAAGATGTCGTAGATTTCAGAACTTCCAGCATTGGTGTTACCGTCCAGATCTCCGCCAGTATATCCTGTGACGTAGATATTGCCGCTTGAATCAACGGTTATGCCATTGCTAGAATCATCGCTTGATGTACCGAGGAGTTCTGTCCATTGCTTGGTACCGTTTGAGTCGTACTTGGAAACGAAGATGTCTTTATATCCAGCATTGGTGTTGCCGTCCAGATTTCCATCGGTATATCCTGTGACGAAGATGTTGCCGCTTGAATCAACGGTTATGCCATTGCTAGAATCATCGCTTGATGTACCGAGGAGTTCTGTCCATTGCTTGGTACCGTTTGAGTCGTACTTGGAAACGAAGATATCGGAACCTCCAGCGTTAGTATTTCCGTCTAGGTTTCCAAAAGTTTCGCCGGTGACATAGATGTTGCTACTTGAATCAACGGCTATGCCATAACCAATCTCATTAATTGGTGTGCCGAGGAGCTCTGTCCATTGCCTAGTGCCATCTGAGTCGTACTTGGAAACGAAAACGTCGCAACTTCCAGTATTGGTGTTACCGTCCAGATCTCCGCCAGTATATCCTGTGACGTAGATATTGCTACTTGAATCAACGACTACACCATAGCCAATATCAGTGGCTGATGTACCGAGGAGTTCTGTCCATTGCCTAGTGCCATCTGAGTCGTACTTGGAAACGGAAGCGTCTTGACTTCCATTATTCATGTTGCCGTCCAGGTTCCCTGTGGTATGTCCAGCGACGTAGATGTTGCCGCTTGAATCGGCAGCTATGCCAAGGCCATAATCAAAGTCTGATGTTCCGAGGAGCCTTACCCATCTTGTGGGAGTAGCCGAAACTTCACTCGAATTACCACTCTCCCCGTAACTATTCACCGCTGTAACCACATAGTAATAGGTTGTGCCATTGGTAAGACCTGTGTGAATGTATGGAATTAAGGCACTGGAGATTATGCCTTCATAAGCTACTTTCGATACACCTATATATGTCGCCCAGTAAATATTATATGATGTTGCGCCTGAAACACTATCCCAATTGATTGTTACTTGTCCATCTCCAGCAGTGGCATTCACATTTATTGGCGCAGTAAGAATAGTTGTAAAGCTCTGGTCATCACCATAAGTTGTCCCTACGCTATTTGTGGTTTTAATCCTGAAATGATAAGTGGTATTGGGATTAAGAGAGCTTATGTCGGCAGATACAGAGACATCAGTTGCGCCTGAACCAGCATCCATGCTTGTCGTTGTCGAACCATAACTTGTTGTAGTTCCATACTCAAAATAATAGGTCGTGCTATCGCCATTTGGATTGACAGTGCCGTTTAACGTGGCTGAGATTGATGTCACTGAGGTAGCAAAACTAGTTGTTGTGATGGGCATACCGATGGGTGTTGCCGAAACTTCACTCGACTCACCGCTCTCCCCCAAGTTATCCTCTGCTGTTACTACATAGTAATAGGTTATTCCGTTTGTTAGGTCTGTGTGGGTATACGGGCTTGTGACATCAGAGACTACGCCTTCATAGTCAGTCTTCGACACTCCTGAATATGTTGCCCAGTAGATATTATACGTTGCCCCGGAATGGTTAATATCATCCCAACTGATTGTTACCTGCCCATCTTCTCCTGTGGCACTTACATTTCCTGGTGCAAATACGGCAGTAGGAATCGTCACCGTTATGCCTACTAAATCATTCCCCGTAGCCCCATCGCTATCAGTAGCTGTAAGGGTGATGGTGTGCGTTCCAACCGACAAATCATCTCTTGTAGAAGAAGCTCCTGTGCCTATTATTCCATCTATACTAGAAGTCCAGACTAGAGAGGTACCAGTTAGAGTTCCATCTTCGGTATCAGAACCAGTTCCACTGAAGGTGATAGTATCCCCTTGATTGTATGTGCTGCCATCTAAAGGGTTGGTGATGCTTGCGGTGGGATAGGTGTTTGTGCCAACAACTGGTGTTGCCAAAATTTCACTCGACTCGCTACTCTCTCCATAGCTATTAACTGCTGTGACCACATAGTAATAGGTTGTGCCATTCGTTCGACCTGTGTGGGTGTATGGACTTGTAACATTGGATATCTTTGCGCCTGAAGCAGTTGTAACGCCTGTACTTGTTGACCAGTAAATATTATAGGAAGTTGCTCCTAAAACACTGTCCCAGCTGATTGTCACCTGCTCATCCCCGCCAACGGCACTCACACCTGTCGGAGTGGATGGGGCTGTGCCAGTAGCACTTGGCGTTGCCGACACTTCTCTCGACTCATCACTTTCTCCGCCGCTATGCACAGTTGTTACAACATAGTAGTAGCTCGTGTCATTGGTGAGGTTTGTATGGGTATATGTAGTTAGAAAACTGGAAATTACGCCTTCATTGTATGTCTTAGATACGTCTGGATATGTTGCCCAGTAAATGTTATAAGATGTTGCACCGGGAACGCTATCCCAACTTAGTGTAACCTGTCCGTCTCCGGCAACGGCGTTAACGCCTGTTGCTATATAAGTATATTCGACTACTATTGTTCCCGCATCGGTTGTCTGGCCTGTGAAAACATTTATACCTGTCTTCTCACCTTGATAAATGACATCTCCTGATAAGTTCTTACCCAGTATTTCGACTGTGTAGTTAGATGCTACGTCCCAGAATAAATGACCCCGAAAATCCCGCAATAGTTTACCCCGCC
>CAZLRK010000002.1:0-63011 GCA_964561845.1 uncultured Desulfobacterales bacterium
ACCGAATTTTGAAAGAATTATGATAATATTTAACCATACAAGAAAAGCGGGTTAAGCGCTATCACTTGGATTTTATGCCATATCAAGGCTATCTACAATTCCGACAACCACGGCGTCCACAGGAATCAGTCCTTCCCTATCAAATGCCTGCATGGCAGGCGCACCTTGAGTGACAATTACCATCTCTCCGATCCCTGCCCCGATCTCATCGGCAGCCACAAAAATATCGCCTGCCGGAGCCTGATCCTTGCCCAGGGGCTGCACAAAGAGAAGTCTTAATGCGTGAATCTTGTCGTTTTTCTTGGTCGACCAGACATCTCCCACAATTTTACCAAGTATCATAACTTCCACCTCTAATACCTGAACAGATAAACCCTATTATCCCGCTTTTCTCACAAGTTTGATTTTTTCATTTGCTTAATCATAGGAGAAATTCTTCATGAGAAATGCGGGTTAGATGATCATAGATCACAACCCTTCCTCGGCGTTAATAGCATCTAAGCTGGTTTTAACGGCCGCAACTTCGCCAAAGATACCTATCATAGTCAAATGTTGTGGGCACAGACCCTTGAGGTCAAAGACATGGACATTAGCTGCTTTTTCTGCAATATCAGACGCATAAATCATATCCACCAATCTACCCTGAACAAGTCCTACGGCACTGAAATCTATGACTTCTAATGTCTTTTTGCCGGAAGGACCCATCCGATTCATTAGAATATTGATGACTCCTTTGCTAGGATGCGTTATTAACTGGATATTCAGTGCCATATATAACCTTTTATAGATTCCAATGGTCGATAATCAATAATCAGGTAATCGGTTATCAGTAATCGGTAATCGGTATTTGGCCTGTAAGTAAACTTTCCAGCCTGCCGAGTGTTGAGTTCAATGATTAATCCCACCCTCGGCGGGAATGATAGCTTTTGTTTTCAATATAGCAACCAATAACCGACTACCGGCGACCGATCACCGGTCACCGATCACCGATCACCGATAATACTAGTGTTACACAAGAAAAGATGAAACTACTCCTCGGCCTTCGGAATAGTAAACTCGATTTCGCTGTGTGGTCTTGGGATCACGTGGACCGAAACGAGTTCTCCAACTCGCTCGGCTGCTGCACCACCTGCATCCGTAGCGGCTTTTACTGCACCAACATCGCCGCGCACAAACACAGTAACCAAGCCTCCGCCCACAAACTCTCTACCCGTAAATTTGACTTTGGCTGCCTTTACCATAGCATCACTCGCCTCAATGGCGCCTACCAAGCCTCTTGTTTCAACCATACCCAACGCTTGTTCAGCCATTCTTCTTTCCTCCTGATTTTAAATTGAGATTTAATTTAAAAAAACCACTACCGCTTCAATCTAAACGCTCTCGCTGTCATTGATTGTTCTATAGGTACTTCAATTGTGACAAGAACGGTTTGATCCATTTTTGTCGTCTTTCTAGCCGAAGTAACAGTTGCTTCACCCAACTCTTGCCCCGATCGATCCAAAGCTATTACATTTTCTCCCTTTTCAGGTAAAGGCAAAAACTCGTACGGCAGTGTTACTGAGGCTTTTGCGTCCGAAATGCTTTCATCTACCACAAAAATGGCTTGCCCTGGACAAACATGAATGCAGGTCAGACATCCGATACACTTTTCTTCATCCAGGTAAGGCAAATTGGTGATATCATCTCCCACTGAAATTGCCTTAGCCTTACAACTTGTTTCACAGGGGTTACAGGGAATATCTTGAATACATTCAATAGTAGCCACTGCGCTCTTACGGCGTCTTGCCTCGGAAGGGATGCCTGGACTCTTTTTGAGCTCTTCCTCTGAAATATAACCTGTTGTAGATAATCCTTGGGGCATAAGCTTATTCTCATACCCTAATTGAGCGAAAATAATGCTCAATTAGGAGTTAATTGTTAATAGGTATTCGTTATTACAATTTGATGATCGTCCCATTAAACGATTAACAAATAACAAATAACGAATAACTCCCAATTGGGGTCATATCGCCATGTTTAGTTGTTCTTTTGCAACTCTCCTGGCATCTCCGTGAGTTCCGCTTCGCAATCCTTTCATACTCTGGAGCTGGCTGTCCCGCTGTTCAAAAAAAGGCTGCTCTTCCAGATAACCAAGGCTGTTAGCGATGGCTAAACCGGCGATTCGGCCTTCGATAATGGCTGTACTTGCCTCTTCAATACCGGAAGCATCTCCTGCCACATAAATGCCTTCAATCGATGTCTGTTGATTTATATCATGTGCAGGTACATTACCACCCAGATGGGGAACGAAAACCATTTTACATCCCGGCATCTGCAGAAGCTGGGTCATGGGATTAAGGCCCACCGCTATGCAGATGGTATCCACATCAAATTTCTTTTCAGTTCCCGGAATCGATTTCCATGAATCATCAACTTGAATTATTGTGGCTTTTTCCACCCTATTATCGCCGTTTGCCTCCTTTATTGTATGTGACATCAAGAAGGGCACTCCATAACGAGCTACCTTGGCAGCATGAACTCCGTAACCACCGATTTTTGGAGCTGCGTCTATAACAGCCGCAACCCTGCAACCGGCCTGAAGCATTTGGTAACTGACCACGAGGCCTACATTACCTGAACCGACCATAAGTAAATTGTTGCCCGGCCTTGTGCCATGGATGTTTGCTATAGTCTGAGCCGCCCCGGCGCCAATGACCCCCGGTAAGGTCCATCCAGGAAAGGGGATCATGCTTTCCGAGGCACCTGTGGCCACAAGGGTCTTTTCCGCCTTCACATGCTCAATACGATCATTTACCATTACATTTATAGTTCCATTTTCATAGATACCTAGCACTACCGATTTCAGAGAGACTTCAACGCCTATCTCACGTGCTTCATCCAGAAGGCTGTAACCGATATTAAATCCGCGTTCACGAGCACGATGTTCTTTTGAGCCGAAAAATTTATGTATCTGTTTGAAAAGCTGGCCTCCGGGTCGATCATTTTCATCAAAGACCACAACCTGGACACCGTTTTTGGCAGCCTCAATAGCTGCAGCCAGTCCGGCCGGTCCTGCCCCAATACATATCATCTCACATCTTCTCAAATCTCACTCCGATGGCTATCTTGGTTCATTGCCTTTCTGAGTCTGAATGACCATTCCTTCTTTAAGAGGTTCCACACAGGTTCGCACGTTGAGCATTCCATCAACAATCATGATGCAGTCCGTGCACCGTCCTATGGCGCAGAACATTCCTCTGGGTTCGTTTCTTTTTGTCGTATATCGGTGAATCAGCACCCCATTACTTCTCAGGGCCACTGCAATGGGTTCACCTTCAAAGCCTTCCATTGTTTGACCGTCAAAGGTGAAATGGACTTTCCTGCCTTTCTCAAATTTTCCCAAAATAGGATGCTCATCAATCCGCATGATTAATTATCCCATTAAAAAAAGCCAAACATTTCTGTAAAGGCAAAATTAGTACCGACAAGAGGAGTACCGGTCATAGCACATACTTCCAGGTTCAACGACCGCAAGTCTTCCCTCTCCATATTTGCTAAAGCAGTCTTACCCGCAGCTTTTGCAAGAAGAACAGCTTCATAAGTCATACCCTGGATATAGTTTGCTACTCTTTGAGCGGCAGCATCAATATTCAACTTTTTTCTGCGCTCAGGGTCCTGTGTTCCGATGCCAAAGGCACACTTTCCTTCATGGCATCGCAAACAAACTACACATCCCATGGCAATCATTGCCCCGGTTCCAATAGCAACGGCATCGGCTCCCAGAGCTAAAGCCTTGGCAACGTCTGAACCGTCCTTAATTCCGCCCGAGACGATAAGGCTGACTTCATCCTTTACACCCAGCTCTTCCAGGGCTCGAACTCCCTGGACTAAAGCGGGAAGAGTTGGAATGCCAAGGTGTGTTGATGCGACTACGGGCGCGGCGCCGGTTCCACCTTCGGTGCCGTCAATAACAATTCCGTCAACACCGGTCTTAACGGCAATTTTGACGTCCTCTCTCACACGTCCTGCAGCAATTTTACAGAATATGGGGATTTCGTAGTCGGTAACGTCCCTAAGTTCTTGTACCTTCAGGACCATGTCGTCAGCGCCAAATATATCACCATGTCGTGGGTGGCTGTGAAGATCAATACCCTCGGGAAGTTGTCTAAAATCTGCAATCTCCTTGGTAATCTTGCTTCCCATCAGATGGCCGGCCAGACCAGGTTTGGCTCCAATACCGGTGATAACTTCAAGTGCATCCGCAGCTTCTATATTGCTTAGTGAGAAACCCATGCGGCTGGGAGTTATCTGGATAACCTGTTTATACGAATTGTCACGTTCTTCAGGCAATAACCCACCTTCACCATTATTAATTGAAGTTCCCACAATCTGGGTAGACTTGGCAAGCGCTGTCTTGGCCTCTTTGCTCAGGGCTCCATAAGACATACCGGAGATCATGATGGGAGTCTCAATGATCAGCGGTTTTTTGGCATATCGTGCTCCGAGGACAGTCTGGGTTTTACAATCTTCCCGATAGGTATCTATAGAAAGACGTGAAAGCTGAGAAGGCAAGATTAAAAGATCATCAAAAGTAGGATACTTTTTCGTTGACCCACATCCTCGGATACGGTGTTTGCCCATTTCAGCCTTATATTTTACTTCAGCGATGGTTTCGGAGTTCCACACACCCCTCTGAACATCTTTGGCCTTGGGCTTTTTTGTTTTTTCTGTCATGATTTTGTCCCCGTCTGTTTATGAGTTGGTTTGAACAGAAAGTATTCATGCCGCCCATAGACCTTCGGCACAATACTTCTAAAATCATCTGTCCCCTGTTCGATGCCATATTTCTTAAATAGGGTTTCAACCTCCTTTTTTTCTTTGTCCTCGATAGGGATAACGTGCACATTCCCTCCGAGCTTATCTTCCACTTCATTATCTAAGACATGAATAATTCCTTTATACATGGATTCACCGATTCCATTGCCGACCTTGCCTATAATGATGATTCGCCCCCCAAGGGTCATCTTGCCGCTCCATATTCCCACGTCTCCGCATACGATCAGATTGCCGCCCTTCATGCCCCAGCCTGCACGGCTTCCGCTGTGTCCTTTAACCACGATTGTGCCTCCGGCCATGGAAGGTGCACAATTGCTGCCGGTATTCATCTCTATGATGATTTCACCCGCATCCATATTATCGCCTGTATACCATCCGGTATTGCCCTTAACCAGGATGGTCGGTCCTTGAAGGAAACCTCCCGTGTAAAAACCGGTGCTGCCTTCCACATGGATTGTTCCCGTGCCTTTTAGGGCTGTGGCGAAATTGTGTGCAGAGTGTGGGTTTTTTACTACGATTTCATCATCTTGTTGGATCAGCTCTTTTAGCTTTTTGTTCACATCCCTTGTGCCCATTCCTTTTATATCTAAACTGACCATACCTTTACACCTCCTGGTTCCATCTCCGTGGCATAGACATCGGAGACAATAGGGGTTAAAGAGATCTGCTCCGACCCGAAAAGTACAGTGCCGTCATCACCTTCATAAATAACTAGTGGTTTAAAAGCCAACCTATCTCGAAAAGCTCCAATTTGATCACGGGTAGCTACAATGATTGTAAAAATTCCATCAAATGCGTCGAGTGCCGTATGAAGGGCCCCCTCCAGGTCCTGTCCTTTTTCTTTCATTTCATATGCTATAAAATGTGCAGCCATCTCAGTATCGTTTGCGGTTTTAAAGCGCACGCCCTTGTTTTCAAGGCTTCTTCTCATGTTAAAGTAGTTGGTAAATTGGCCGTTGTGAACAAGGGAGAGCTCTGGATAAAGATAGGACACAAAGGGGTGCGCAAAATTAATATTTTCTACGCTTTCCGTAGCCAGCCGGACGTGTCCTATGCCGTGGCTGCATGTTCCTACCCTGATCTCATGGCACTTTATGATATCTTCCGCCGAACCTTGATCTTTATAAACCTTGATCTTTTGGCCGATGGAGTGAACACAGAGCTCGGAATTGGAATCTATGTCCCAGTGCAGTTTGGTAACCTGGTTTGGGTCCATGTCTATGGTCCCCTCAAAGAAGGTAAAGACGCCTACACCGGCATAGCTTATGGAATTTTTAATTTTACCGTAAGCCTGGATTAAGTTATGAAGATCTTTTTCGTACGCCGGGTCCGTGATAGAGACGCGAACCTGAATTTCTTCCCGTTGTTCATAGATAGCCATCCCGGTGGCGTCGCGACCTCGATGGACCAGCTCTTTGAGCATATTTGTCAGGTCGGTTCCAAGAGTATCACTATTTTTGGCAATAAGCCCTGCTATTCCGCACATGATATTCCTCTAATTTTTAAAAATGATTATAATGAATAGCCAACCGTAGATCTCCGCCGTATATCTACGACAGATGAATAATAGGTTGGCTGGCCTTATGCCTATAATAGAGCAGAGTACTCTCTAAACTCCCAATCAGTAACATGTGTGCGAAAACGCGCAAGTTCGTCTTCCTTGAGGGCCACAAAAGCCTGAATTAATTCCTGACCCATTGCGTCACACAGCACCTTGTCATTTTTTAGTTCTTCCAAAGCATCTCTTAGATAAAATGGAATAGTTTCATATGTGCCCGGTTCCACGCCGTAAATGTCTCCCACAGCGTGCTCACCCGGATCAATTTTGTTTTCTATGCCGTCCAGTCCTGCGGCAAAAGCAGCGGCAAAAGCCAGATAAGGATTTGCAGATGCACAAGGGGCACGGTTTTCGACCCGGGTGGCTTTCCCTCTTTCATCGGGAACACGGCAATATACTGTTCGGTTATCAAGACCCCAGGCCAGATAATAAGGTGCAAATGAGTCGGGAACATAGCGCTTGTAAGAATTAATGGTCGGAGCAAGCAGAGCCGACATTCCCTTAGCATGGGCCATCTGGCCTCCTATGAAGTACCGCATCAGCTCAGATATTCCGAATTTCCCGTTGGGATCATTGAAAAGGTTTTTACGAGTCTTAGGATCGCTCAATGAAAAATGAATATGGTAGCCGCTTCCGCCGCCTTCTGTTGTGGGACGGCCCATGAAAGTCAGGTGAAGATTATTCTGGGCGGCAACCTCTTTGCATACATACTTGAAAGTAAAAGATTGGTCGGCCGTAGTCAAAGCATGGTCGTATTTCCAGTTGATCTCAAACTGACTGGGGAAAAACTCATGGTTGAGATATATAATATCGAGGCCCAGTTGTAAAAAGGTGTTTTGAAGAGTCCTGAGTAATCCCAGCCGGTCTATTGCAGGATTAAGCTGGTAAACATTACTCAGGTTGGGATTATATAACTCGCCGGGACCGCTTTCAGAAGGGTTGAAAAGAAAGAACTCAAGTTCTGAGGCTGCAACAGGCCGATAGCCCTTTTCTTCATATTTTTTTAAAATCCTTTGAAGGGCATAACGCGGATCAACTCCTATTGGTTTACCCTCTCGAAAAGCGTTGCCGATTAAACGTGCCGTCCTTTCAAGATGCGGCAAAACGGCAAATGTATTTAGATCAGGCATTATGGTCATGTCCTTCCATTCGATCTCATAACCGCATCCTGTTCCCGGAGCAACGTCGTTGGCCAGGTGTATGCCATAAATTGCCTGGGCAAAGTTGATGCCTTCTTCCACCACCTCTTCAAGGCGTTTGGCAGGCAGTATCTTATTCCGGCAAATTCCATAAAGGTCAGGATACTCAATGCGCAAGGTGTCTATGTTGTCTGCTTTTATCCTTTCCTGAATTTCTTTAATGTCCATTGTTATTCCTCCTCTTAAAAAAAGTATCTGGATGAAAACCAAAAAACATTTTTAAGTATACTTTGTATATTTTATTTCATTAATATTGTCAAGTAAATAATTATTAAAACTGCAAAATTTAGAATAATATCTGTATATATTTATTTAAATAAATATATCAAATAGTTATTGAGTTGTAAAATGTAATAATTAATTTTTTTTAATTTTAAATTGTAATATTTCTTACATAATTATTGATGCTTTCATAAAAAGTGCAATTTACTCGCTCTGTGACCATTTCCGGGGGATCCCTGCTGTATTTTTCAGACATACCTTTATCTCTTGATGAATTCGTAAAAAGTCGAATTCATCACGTTTTAGGTTTTAAGTGTTAGGCTTGAAGTTATGGTATTACAATTATTTACATATACTTAAAACTTAAAACCCTAAACTTAAAACAGAAAATTTTTTACTTTTAACGAAACCGTCAAGTATAACTATCCGATTACTTAATTACCGATCACCGATTACCTATCACCTATCACCGATCACCAATCACCTATATGCCAAAGTATGTCTCTTGAATGTATTTTTCTTGCTTCAATTCTTCGGGTTTACCTTTCATCTTTACTCTGCCTGTTTCTAAAAGATAGATTTCCTCAGCAAGTGTGAGGGCAAAGTTTACATTCTGTTCGGTGATGATGATGGAAATTCCCTTTCTTTTTTTTAGATCCTTTAGAGCGCTGGATATTTCAGAACATACCAGTGGTGCAAGGCCTATAGTTGGTTCATCTACTAATAACAGCTTAGGATTTGACATTAGAGCTCTTGCAAGTGATAACATTTGCTGCTCTCCGCCGCTCTGGGTGCCGGCTTCTTGATTATGGCGTTTTTCAAGGACAGGGAACATTTCAAATACCATTTCAAGATTATTTTCTATCTCTTTTTTAGCACAATAGGCTCCAACCAAAAGATTCTCTTTTACGGTCATGAAGGGAAAGAGGTTTCTTCTTTCCGGGGCATAGCCAATACCTAACCCAACAATTTTTGCAGGGGATAGCCTTCTTAAATCTACACCATCAAAAACGATTTGACCGATACAATTTGTAAGACCAATAATAGAATCTAGTAATGTCGATTTCCCCGCACCATTGGGGCCAATTATGCTTACAATCTGTCCTTTTTCCACAGTAAAGGAAACTTTTCTTAAGGAACAGGCCTTTCCATAAAAGACCTCGAGATCTTTGACTTCTAAAAAAGCCATTATTGCTTTTTCCTCTCGATATTGGTGTTAAACGTCATCGTCTTTTTTCCCCAGGTATGCTTCCTGTACCTTCTCATCCGAAATAACTTCCTCAAAAGACCCCTCGGCAATAGTTTGACCAAAAGAAACAACAACAACTCTATCTACTAAAGGGGCTAAAGATCTTAAGTCATGACTTACAATTATGAACGTCAAACCTTCTTCATTTTTCTTTTTTAAAAGCTCTGATAATTCAGAAATTTCTCCCACCGTCAGCCCGGCAAATACCTCATCAAGCAAGAGTAGTTTTGGTTTGGTGGCTATAGTCCTGGCCAACTCGAGTCTGCGAAGATTCCCCATGGAAAGCTCATAGGGATACATTGAAAGCTCATCCTCTTGAAAACCGACACTTTTTCCAATTTTTCTTTCTTGTTCACTCTGGGCGTTCATGGTAATTATGCGTAATATTTCATCCGGCATAATCCCAACTCTGATATTTTCAGTTACTGTCATTTCACTAAAGGGTCTGGGTGTTTGGTAGGTGCGAGCAATGCCCATTTTTAGCCTTTTATGGGTCGGATACTTTGTAATCTCTTTCCCTTCAAAGAAGATTTCCCCTTCATCTTGCTTGAGTTCATTCATGATCATGTTAAAAACTGTAGTCTTTCCGGCGCCATTTGGTCCTATCAAACCAAGAGTCTCTCCTTTTTCCACAAAAAAGCTTAAATCGAAAACGGCAAAGAGTCCTCCAAATTTTTTAGTAAGTCCTTGCACTTCAAGCAACTTAGCCATATTGCCAACCTCTTCTCATCTTCTTTCTAAACCATTTAATTATAGCCTGGATGATACTGTAAAGACCTTTTGGCGCGTAGTAGTAGACAACTAACGCAATTACTCCATAGAGGAGAAATCGCCACGCGCCTGGAACATAGGGGCGCAAATACTCTAAGAGAAACGTAAGAAAGTATGCCCCGATAATTGGCCCCACAATGCTCTGCTCACCGCCGATCAGGGCTGCAATGAGTATGGTAAAAAGGAAATTGATGTCAAACATGTTTCTTGGGGATATGGAGCCCAGATAGTGAGTGTATAAGGCTCCTCCAATGCCTGCTACCAATGCACTCAAAGTGAAGGCAAACAACTTCAATTTTGTAGTATTCAAACCAGAACTCTTTACGGCTCCCTCATCCATGCGAATAGCACCCAGAGCAGTTCCCATACCTGACCTTGATATTGCCCATAATCCTATTGCAATCAGGAACATGAAAAGAAAGGAAACATAATAATTAGGAATTGCGCCTGTAACCAGAAATGGTAATCCTGTAAGGCCTCTGGTTCCGCCCGTTAATTTCGGCTTCACAACATTCATTAAATGATACGTTACTTCCATAAAGGCGAGCGTGACGAGGGCAAAGTATGTTCCTCTCGTCCTCAAAGCGGGTAAGAAGAAAAGTATTCCAGCTATCATTGTCACGAGAACAGCCAAAGGAATACTCAGATAGAGCGGCGTGTTCAAATGACTAGTGAGCATAGCTGTTGTGTAGCCTGCAATGCCGATTAAGAAAGGATGCCCAAAACTTATGTAGCCCGTATATCCCGAGAGAATATCCCAGCTCATGGCAAAAATCGCCAGGAAGTTAGCAAATATGAATATTCTAAGGTTTCCTGGAGAGGTGAAAGTTGGAATTAGACACATCACTGTCCCAAAAATTAGCCACCATGGTAATGCTTTTCTCAAGGTATCCCCCTTGTTTCAGATCTCTTCCCTTCCAAGTAAGCCCTTCGGGACAATGACAAGAATTATAATGATAAGCAACATCGTGGAAACACCCCTTAATTCCGGAGCGATCACCGACGTGGTAATTGTTTCAAGGAATCCGACGATATGGGCTGCCACCAGACTCCCCATGATACTGCCGATTCCTCCTACAATCACGACCGCAACGGCGATTATGAGAGGAAACACCCACATGGCCGGGTCCAGCTGAGTATAGGTCGCAAAAAACACACCTGCAATGGCCCCCAATGCCCCGGACAAAGCCCACGTAACAATATTTATCCTTTGAGGGTCGATTCCTGAAACTACTGCACCCTTCATATCCATAGATACGGCACTAATAGCTCTTCCAAGATGCGTTTTTCGAACAAAAAGCAGTAAGGATCCTAAAACTACCCAGCTTATAATCATCGCAAGAAATATATTCCACGAAATAGCAACGCCAAATGCACGGGTAACTCCGGGGATGATGGGCCAGATGGCTCTAGGGGCAGGTGAAAAAATCAGAATGACGGCAGCTTGCATGACCACTGCTAAAATAAGGGTCGAGATTTCCACTGCAATGGGATTATCCTGAAGACGTCTGACCAAAACTACATAGGTTAATACGCCAAAAGTAACACCGGCTAAGACGGCGCCAAAAAAACTCGGGATCTTTGGGAGACCTAATTCCTGAGCTAACACATAATAGACATATCCTCCGAGCATAATGTATACACCGTAAGCTAGATTCAGCACCCTCCCAACGCTAAATATCATTGTAAATCCTACCGCAATTAGTGCATAAAGTCCGCTTATGAGAAAGCTCTGAATTATTATACTGACCATCTTATTCTCACGTTTAATTATGTTACATTATTCCAAAAAGAACAGTTTTCATGGTTGAAAAATGAGTGAAATTTTTAGACAAGATAACAGGAACAAGGGGGTTTTTCTTCCCTTGTTCCTGTCCGGTTGAATGTAAATATTTACTACTGCCCCTCAAACCCTAAATCGGTTACTTCTTTGCCCATTCAGGGACGACAAAATCGCCATTAGCATATTTGGGAGGATAGACACATTTTACCGTTCCGTCTGTGTACCACTGAATAACAATAACCGATGGGTGTCCATCTGTGAGGGGTTGAGAAATATCAAATTTTACGTTGTGCGGATATGTTGCATTGGTTCTGGGCTCAATCTCACCTGGTTTCCAATAACCATACCTGAGCCAGAGCTTGCCATCCTTATAAAGTTTGATATCTTCGTTTTCCATCTCTTTAACCCAGGCATTCAGGGGCTTAAATCCACCTGCACGCTCAGCTGCATTGACAGCATTGTAAATGCCGTAATAAGCATTAAAGCCATTAAAATGAGGATATCGTGGACGGCTCTTGTACTTTGCCTGGTACTTTTTGATGAATTTCTCAGTCCGTGGGTCCATCTCCATCCCCAAAGTAGGTGGCGGCATCAAAGTGGACATGCCGCCTCCCATTCCCCCAGTGTCTTTCCAATACTCCATGCCAACTGCAGCAACATTTATACCGGTAATTGGAATAGGAACCTGCAATTTGACATATTGAGATGTTGGCACTACACATTTAACCGAGGAAATAATATATATAAAATCAGGGTTTGTTTTTGTAATCTTTGAATAAATGGGGCTGAAATCCACAGTATTTACGTCATAGACAACGTGATCCAGCATTTCGACACCGGCCTCGGGTAAAATATAATCCTTAATAAATCCATAAACTCCGCCACCATAAGCAGTGTCTTCCTGCATAATGACACACGTTTTCCAGCCCATCTTCTTCTGGAGAATGTCCTTTGCAAAATCTATATACTGGGTGCCTAAAGCATCATCGGTAGGGACATTCATGAAATACATCTTGTGTTTTTCGTAATCCTTCCGGATCATATCTATGATCCCAACGTATGAGGTCCAGGTGTCCAGCGTGGGGGTCCTGTATTCCACCATTCGTGGTATCCATCCTAATGAAACATCATCTATGCAGCCGGAAATAATAAAATCCACCTTTTGCTTTTCATTAAGATATTCATAGGCCTTAATTCCCTCGGTTACATCTTGTGCTGTATCAGCTTTTACAAGTTTTATGGGACGGCCTCCTAAAATTCCCCCGGCTTTATTAAACTCTTCAATTGCAATTGCAGCACCCCTTAAAGTGCTTTTACCGGTATCGCTGTCAAAGGATCCGATAAATCCGATTACCACGGGCTTCTTGGACGAAGAGGCCAGTGTATTACCAGCACAGAGCAAAAAAATTGAAATTGCTATGACCGTTAAAGAAATTAACCATGTTTTTCTCTTCATTTTTGCACCTCCCATTTGAATGTTGGTGTAATAGTTCAGCTATTTTTCTTAGAATTGTTCTTGTCAGGGTTCAGGTGATCAGTGAACGGGTGATCAGGTAATCGGTGATCAAGTGATCGGTTGTTGGTTGCAATATTGAGAACATAAGCTATCAGATTTTTTAATCATTGAATTCAAAATTCCTCCGATCGAAGCATAACGTTCCAGCTTAACACCGATTACCGGTTACCCGATCACCGATCACTTGAATCCTAACACCTTTTATCCTGTCAAATATTATTCTTATGGTGAACTATTACATTTTGGTTAATTGATTAATTATTATCTGATACGCCGTCACCATACATTGATGCTATGCATGGTTATGTCGATTGCCTGTTTAGGGTTTATCAAAAATTGACTGTTGCGGGAATTGAAAATATTATAAAAATTATGATGGCGCTTAAAAGTATACCACCATATAATATATACAAATGTGGGATTAAAAATAATTTTTAATTTGAATTTATATGAAGATGTAATTAATTATTCATCAATTGTGTCTATTTGTAATAATTTATTCAGTTTTTTTTGTCAAGCAAAAAATTGTGTTTTTCTAAAAAATCTTGAAAAGAACCAACATTATCTATGGGAAGCCGCTTTTATAAAGGCCTTAAACAAACCTTGCATGTAAGGATCATCCGGCATCCACTCAGGATGCCATTGAACCGCTATTCCAAATGGATGTTCAGGCAGTTCGACTGCTTCCAGGATACCGTCCGGAGCATAACCAACTGCTTTTAAATTGTTACCGGGCTTGCATGTACCCTGGTGGTGTAAGCTGTTGACATTCAACACATGCTTGCCAAAGATTTCAGTTAGACGACTTTGACTACTCAATTCGACAGTATGAGCGATTTTGTCAAAGGGATAACCAGGAAAGTAGTTATGCTCAATTGCTTCAGGATGCTGATCGTTGATATGTGAATAAAGAATAGCGCCAAAAGCTACGTTGATTACCTGAAATCCGCGACAGATTCCTAAAAAGGGCTTTTTTGCTTCAACCACATCGCTAACCAGCTGCAATTCCAGACCATCGCGCTCTTTGTCAACGTTTGAGACTTTTTTATGCTCTTGCCCGCCGTAACGTTTGGTTTCAATATCACCACCACCGGTAAACAACACTCCATCTATCGTGCGTAACAACTGTTTTAGTCCATACAAAGAAATCCCCAGAGGTATTAATATCGGCACTGCCCCGGCATGGACTAACGCACGTGCATATGTTTTAGGGGTGGCTGCAAAAGTAATGTTATATTCATTGGTCAAGTTGCGAGTAGTTATTCCAATTACAGGAGTAGACATGACGCCTCCTTATTAATAAATATGAAAAGACATGCTCATATGTTTCTTTTATAATCAATTTTATCCTGATGTGTCAAGATGAGAGGATCCTACAGCAATATACAAACCTTACTTGCAATCCGGAGCTTTTTTGCATATGGATGTGATAGTGGGAGTTATTCGTTATTTGTTATTCAGCCGTCGTAGCCTGCGGCCACTATGGCGAAGTCGGCTTGGTTAATAGTTTATAAGGAATAAAATCTATTTTTATATTTCATCAATCATAGATTTATAAAATGAGACGATCATCAAATTCTAATAACGAATAACTATTAACAAGTAACGCCTAATTGAGCATTATTTTCGCTCAATTAGGGTTGAAATAAAAGGAGGTAAAATATGGAAAAGCACAGAATGTCGGTGATAGGAATAGGGGCTACAGGCGCGGTTTTGGCTGCAGCCTTGCTCAGTAAATATCCCGAAACATTTCTAATAGGTCATAAACCTGAAACAGGCAACAAACTTAGGGAAAAGGGCATAAGCATTTCAGGGGTCATCACATATCAGACTGCGGTTAAAAATTATTCCTGCAAAATTGAAGAGCTAAAAGAATTCGATCCAACGCTAATTTTTATATGCACCAAAACCTTTCACCTTACGCAAATACTTGAAGACCTTAAGAATGTTGTAAAGCCCGGAACAAAAATTGTCTCCACTCAAAATGGTTTGGGACCGGAAGATCTAGTTGCTGATAAATTCGGTATCGATGCAGCCTTCCGAATGTCCCTCAATTTTGGCGCCTCATTGAAAAGCCCGGGCAAGGTGGAAACAACATTTTTCAATAGACCTAATCATATTGGATGCTTAACTCAAAATAATCGAGAATCAGGATTACATGTAGCCGAATTGCTTACGGATTGCGGATTGGACACAGAGTTTGTCGATGATATCAAATTGTATGTCTGGAAAAAAATGATTATGAAATGTACCATGGCTTCAATATGCGCCGTCACAGACAGAACCATTAAAGAAGCCCTGGATTTTCCTCCCACCAGAGAAATAGCTGACGCCTGCTTTAAGGAGGCTCTTGCCGTTGCCAAGGGAGTAGGTTACGATTTTGGGGAAGATTATCTTGAGCAAGCATTGGGCTACCTTGAAAAAGTCGGCATGCATAAGGATTCCATGTGCTATGATATTGATAATAAAATGCCCACTGAAATCGATTTTTTAGGAGGAAAAATTGTAGAATACGGTCGTTCTAAAGGTGTTCCCACACCATTTTATATATCAATGACCAACCTTGTTAAAGCTATGGAGGATAAGTAAACTGTGAACCCTTTAACCCAACTTTTGTGTTAAAAACGAAGCTTTTTATCCAAAATATTACTTATTCCCAAATTTTTTAGCGGTGTAACAATACAAACCTTCCCCTGCCCTAATGGGTTTAAAGCACAAATTATCGGATAGGCAAGTTGATTTGCTTGTATCACCGGATTTCCATCTTTTAACCAGGTGTGGTTCTCGAATAAAAGGTCGGCAAAGGGAAACGTAGTCTGTCAGGCCCGTTTTTACCAGTCGCTCAGCAACGCCGTAAGAACGTATACCCCCTACCAGCACTAATGGAACGCTGACTTTTTCTTTGTATCGCTTAGCCGCTTCCAGGTAATAAACTTCCTTCTCTTCAGAGTCTATCTTACCCGGTCTTACGGGGTTCAATTTGCCTGAATCGGCCGTTCCACCGCTTAGTTCAATAGCATCAATACCGGCCTTTTCGAGCATAGATGAAACCTGAACCAGTTCTTCAACACTTAAGCCGCCTTTTACAAAATCCTCTGAATTTATTTTAATTAAAACCGGATACTGATTCCCCACCTTTTCTCTGATGGCTCCAAAAACCTCCATAACGATTCGTGCCCTATTTTCAATGTTTCCACCATACTCATCCTTTCTTTTGTTATAAAAGGAGGAGAGAAACTGGCTTAAAAGGTAACCGTGTGCAGCATGGATCTGAACTCCATCGAAACCACATTGTTGGCCCCTTTCCGCACCTATTGCGAAACTCTCAACAATATGACAAATCTCATCATGTGTCATTTCCTTGCAAAGACTTTCATCTTTCATATCTCTATTTGACGGCCCCAGTGGTTTTGTACCTGTTAAATCAGATGCCGCACGCAAACCTGCGTGTGCAAGCTGAAGGACGATTTTGCCCGACTGCCTGTGCACAGCTTCGGTCATCTTTTTAAGTTGATATACAAGTTCATCTTTATAAATTCCAAGTTGCCAGGGCCCAGCCTGCCCTTCCCTGCTCACATAGGCATGACCGGAAATGATCAGGCCGACACCGCCTTTGGCAAGCTCTTCCATTAGAGAGACAAGTCGGTTGGTGCAAGATCCATCGTCACCCGCCATCCCTTCCCAGGTTGCTGAACGAACGAAACGATTTTGGATCTTCATGGAATTGATTTTACTCTCTTCAAAAAGGTCTGCCATGATACATTCTCCTCATATTGTGGTCGAAACCGGCATTATCGTTTAATTCGGGTTTAAAAGTAATCGGGAGGTTACTGTGCTATCAAAAAAGCAAATACGAATCTAATTCTGATGTTCTCGTTAAAAATTAAGTATTTTGTATTCGGAGCATTAAACTTCTAATCCGGGCATGATGGTTCTAAGGATATCTTCCTTTCCTACAATTCCCACAAGTTTCCCTTCATCCACCACGGGAATGGTGTGAAAATTTTTATCCACCATAAGGGAAGCCACAGCCTCGATGTTCATATCGGACTGGACGGTGATAGGGTTTGGCGTCATGGCCTGGGACACGGTGATGGCAGCGATTTTTTGAACCTGCTTTTCGATTTGTTTCATTGAGGTCAGTCTAACTAATCCATCCAGAAATGTAAAAAAAGAGGGGATGGGAAGCTTTTTTTGTTGCGCAATCAGGTCACTCTGACAAAGGATTCCCACCAGCTTTCCCATTTCATCAGTCACGGGGACGCCGTTAATGCGATTTTCCAAAAGAAGTTTTGTTGCTTGGACAATCTCAGTTTCGGGAGAGGCTGTAATCAGCTCTCTTGTCATGATATCTTTTACTTTGAGCATGGCACCTCCTGCTATTTTTATGACCTATTTTTTTTAACGATATCTGAACTTAAAATGTAGTATCAAAATTGGAGGCAGATCAATGCGTCTTTCATTAAATTAGTATGTGAACGACCATAATCATATATGGCTCTCAAAAAACAAACACATTCATCGCAAAAATTCAGACCTCTCCCATCGATTATTGCTCTAACATATCCTCTAAGCCCAAATTTATTATATTCTCCTCTGCTCATCGGGCATAATGTTCCGTCCGATGCCTTTTTATAGGAAGTATGATCAGTTAAACCAAAATTATGCCCCACTTCATGCACAGACACTTTTAGGGTACGACCAATAAATAAATCATATTCTCTGTCTGAAGTAATTTTTTGAGGGCTCAGTTTTTTAGTAGAAACGACAGCAACATTGTTTCTGGGATTTTTCCCGCCAAAAATTGAATTATAAAACTCGTCCTCGGTTTGTAAATCCGCATCGGTTATGCCTAAAGTATGTCCCCCGTATTCTTCATCCAGTATCATCGTTAATAGATGAGCATCAACTTTGTCTAAAACAGGGGAGTTATGATGAGATACTCTAAATTCTTTTATTGTTCCCCGGAACGACCCCAAAATCCCTTTCCCAATCTCTTTAAGACTGCTGTGAGTAATATAGCTGCCGATCCGTACAATATTTAATTTTGAAATGTTTTTCAGCATTTTTGTTAAATCCTATTAAAAAGCATTAATTTTGATCCATCTTGCGTTTAACCATAAAGGATAACAAGTAACCGAAAGTGTACGATATTTCCACCATTTCGTATGTTTTCATAAAAATTGAACAAATCCTGTGTTGATTTTACCATAATTTTTGTTTATAGGCAAATCTCTTCTTTTTTCCCGATTGAGTTTATAGATCCGATGCATTTTATTTTTTCAATCTTGACGGTCTCGTAAAAAGCCCAACTTCTGCGTTGTGCTGCATTTCGTAATCATTCAACGTACGATAAGTACGCCTCATAATTACAAAATTTGCACGTCTTGAATTTGAACTTTTTACAAAATCGTCTAAATCGGACTTTTTACAAAGCCATCAATCTTACCTTTACAATATTTTTTGAATCCGGTATTTGACATCCGGTAATGATATTTAGTATTGTTGCCACTACATAAAAATAGTGCCTGAACGAAAAGTCATGTTCATGCAAAATTCAGGTATAAAATATATGGAAATTAAAGAGGATAAAATAATATGAATCACGGAAAACAAAAAGTAACTATCGCAAAAAAGGGTAAGGGGAAAAAGGCAATTTTTACATTAACAGGGCTATTAGTTCTATGCCTTTTTGTAATCATAGTGATGGCCAAAAATTCCATAAAGCCTGAATATATTACCCTGAATAATGTGGAAAAGAAAATCAGAGGGACCTATTTCATAAAGACAAATCAGGCGATTATCAAACATATGTATGAAAACTGGTTGCCTAATGACCTTTTCTGGCCAACTGTTCTGTTGGATAATATGCCCAATTTCCAGATCGGTGAACTGGAGGTTGTCAGGTATAATATTAGAGTCTTGAGGGATAATCTATCCCGTATGAGAACAACTGATATGCTGGACCCCTATGCTGAGGAGGCATTCACTTCCCTTTCTAATGATCCATATAAATGGTGGTTTCCCTCTGCTGAAGGCAAATGGAAATTGAGCTATTATAATCTTGAATCTTTCTATCAGAACCTTTTAACAAAGAAGTCCAATTTTTATCCGAGGGCCGATAATCTAGTTGAACTTCTCAACCAATATACGTCTCTAATGGGCGGGGTAAATACCAGGCTCATTAATGCGCCCGCTGATATTAAAAAAACCGTTTCTATTGAAGAACAGAAAGATGGAAGACCTGGAAGCCCCAAACTGGTTGATATTGATATCCCTTGGTACAGAATAGATGATAATTTTTATTATGCCATGGGCGTTGCTTACGCCCTTTATGAGTCTTTCAGGGCAATAAGAATTGACTTCATGGATGTTCTTGTTGATAAAAATTCGGTGAAACTTGTGGATAAGATCCTGGAAAATCTTGGGAGGTGTATTTTCGAGCCGTTGATTGTTTTCAATGGAGATCCTGACAGTATCTTTGCCAATCACTCTTTGAATCTTTCGGGAGTATTTAATGATGGCAGGCAAAAAATAAACTCCTTAATCGTAGCCCTGAAACAGGGATAACTTTTTTTCCCAAGAGAAAATCAGGTTCTTCCATGCACGAGATGTCTATAATTTAAAGGACCGTTCCCATAAGAATCCCTGAGTCGGTGGGACCTCTAAAAGGTATGCGTTGAATTTCTTTGACTCCGGCCTTGTACATCATTTCTATGAGCTGTGCTTCGTTATAGGATTGGCCCTTAGGGGTGCCGAGAAGCATGTTCAAGGAAAAAAGAGCGGGAAAAAGCGGACCGTCCATTGTGTTATCCAGGATAAAGTCATGAATGAGTACGGTCCCACCGGGTTCAAGAGAAGAAACCGCTTTCCGGATAATTATCAGGCAATCTTCAGGGCCTTCGCCATGCAATATGTGAGAAAGCCACGCCACGTCGTAGGTTCCTTTTATCCCTTCTTTAATATAATTTCCTGCCGAAAAATCGATCCTGTCTTCCATACCGAATTTTTCTACGATTTTTTCAGCAAAAGGTTTTGTTGTTGCGAGGTCATATACGGTAGCTTTCAGTTCCGGGTTTTTAAGACAAAAGTGAATCGCATACGTACCTGGGCCACCGCCGATATCGACAAGATGTTTTCTTCCGGTAAGATTGATTGCCGAAGCAACTTCAGGCGCAATGTACATGGCATTTGCAAACATGCCCATGAGAAAACTTTCACGCCGCTCCTCCTCACTGAAGGATGATCTTTCTCTGATCGGTTTCCCGGTTTTTATGGACTGATCCAAATGTGCCCAGGAGTCCATAAGATGATGGTGATGCTTTATCATATAACCGATAAAGCGATTTGAATCTTTTGATAAAAACGCCTTAGAGGCTGTCGTGTTCTGATATGTTTCCCCTTCTTTATTAAGAAGATTCATGGCCGTCAGTGCGTTTAGAAGCATTATAATGGCCCTCTCATCAATATCCGCCTTTTCCGCAATTTGTTTTCCGGTTAGATATTGGTCGCCGATGACTGTGAAAATGTCAAGTTTTACACCAGCATGAAGGGCACATGTTTGCCAGTAACTGCCGGACAGTTTTAGTAAAAGACCTGGATTCCATTCCTGAGTCATTATCGTTATCCCTCCTTATAAGTAAATTTATAATTTAATGTGTGTTCCTTTGGCTACAAGCATCAACGAGTCAATTCTGACCTGAATTTCTTCTCCATTATCCGTTCATAAAAAACTGGTGCAAACCGGCTTACCCAGTAACCTATCTTCCCGGTAGCCGTCAGCACTACCATGTGCTTACGCCTAACCGCAGCCTTATATATTGCTTCGGCCACATTTTCAGGCGTTTCCTCGCGTCCCAACCTCGACTGGGGATGGCTTGTAACCTTCCCGTCTCCACCCATGGCACGTTTTTGAAGGTTCGTTTTTACAAATCCCGGGCATACGATCATAACATGGGCGCCTGTCTGCCGGATTTCCGAACGCAAAGAAGTAAACAAGCCGTGCAACGCATGCTTGCTGGCGCAGTATCCAGTCCTGCCAAGGAGTGGAGCGACCCCTGCAACACTTTCGATAACAATAATCAGGCCTTGCCGTTCAATCAGGCTTTTGATGGAAGCTTTAGTGCAGTAAAGTGATCCGAAAAAATTAACGTCCATGATCTTTCGGTACACGGAAATTCGCGTATCAACAAATGCATCCCGCTGGGTAATCCCGGCATTGTTGACAAGTACATCTATACCTCCGAACCGGTTTATAATTTCCTTGATAGCGGACTCGCATTCCGGGTAGTTTGTGACATCACATTTTATTCCCAGGACATCATTTCCCCCTGCCTCTAGTTCCCGTACCGGGCCTAGTATCCCTTTTTCATCCATGTCTAAAAGGCCGATTTTTGCGCCGTCCTTTGCGAAGCGCCTGCAAATTGCCAACCCGATACCGCTTGCACCGCCGGTGACAATAACAACCTTGTTTTTAAACTTTGACATTTTTTTACTATCCTTGACAGGATTAACAGGATATTTTTTCAATGATAAACTATTATAATGAAACAGGTAGCGGCCGGCGCGTAAAAATAAATGAAGCTATCAGTCCGGCGATGATATGCCATACCCCCCACCATGCGACTATGATGGCCATACCGCCAAGGCCGTCAAAAAAGTTAAAAACCAAAACAAGCCCCAAAGCTGAGTTCTGAATCCCCACCTCGATGGAGACTGCACGGCAATCCGGTTCGTCAAGCCGTGCAATGCGTCCGGACCAGTATCCTAAATTCAGTGCAATTGCGTTATGAATAAAAACGACAAGAATAACCAGACCAACAAAGTTAATAAAGTTCTGCCAGTTAGCGGCAAGAGCCCCAAAAACAATAAGAATAAAAAATACCAGGGAGAATATCTTGAAAGGCTTTCTTACCCTGTCTGCCAGGTTCGGAAAAATACGTGACAGTAAAAGCCCGATTATCAGAGGTATACCCAAAACAATAAAAATTGTAATAAAAACATCCATGGGTTTTAGGCTTACCTGGCGTAGGATTTGTGAGGTATGGGGATTAAGGCTCCCCCAAACAGACAGGTTGAGCGGCGTCATGAAAATAGCCGCTGCCGTTGATATGGCGGTCATGGTAATAGATATGGCACAGTTCCCTTTTGCGAGGTAAGTCATGATATTGGACAAATTTCCACCCGGACAGGCGGCCACCAATATCATGCCCAGCGCCATGGACGGATGCGGTCTTACAATTAACGTCAGTAGAAATGTAAAGGCAGGAAGCAGGATAAACTGTGCTACAAGACCTATACACGGCGCTTTAGGGGCTATCAGGATCCGTTTAAAATCTTCAAGCTTGAGATCAAGGGCAACTCCCAGCATCATCAGCCCGATAGCCATATTGATAACAAAAAGTCCCTGGGCGTTGAAGTTCAGCCTAACCTGATCGATAGTTACGAGATCCATACTTATTTTTTCCTCCTGATATCCGATCTGCTTCTGATTTGAGACAGTAAATAATAATTAATAATCAATTGATAATAATTAATGGTTAAGTTAGTGTCCTCCTTTCGTCATAAGCACTAACTTAAACTAAGAGACATTAATTATTCACAATTAGCAGTTGATTATTAATTATTAAGTTAGCGTTTATCATGCCTTGTAACCTCCCAGGTTGGCAAGTGCGACACTGCCCGGACTTACCGTCGTGGGATCGGTCATTACATTAATGCATGTAGTCTTATTGGAAGCAAAGGCTTCTTCAAGCGCCGATTTGATGTCTTCCGGTTTTTCCACAAGAATCCCCTTGCCCCCTAAAGCTTCCACCAGCTTATGATAATTAATATGGCCGATAAGTGTTCCGTTTTCAATGGCATGTCCAATTCTCAATTCCTGGCTGTGCCGTATCATGCCCCAACCGAGGTCATTGCTGATTACAACGACAATCGGCAGTTCTTTCCGTATGGCGGTTTCAAATTCCATAAAATTAAACCCCACGGCGCCGTCACCGATAATCAGGCATACCCGTTTGTTGGGGTTTAGCAATTTGGCAGCATTCGCATAAGGTAGTCCTACCCCAAGGCATGCGTAAAGCCCAGAATCAATGTAATGGCCCGGCTGAAGCATGGTCCGGGTCATCCCCATCCATACTTGGGTATCGCCGCCGTCAGCTATAACGATATCATCCTGTCGATTCATGAATTTATCAACTTCATGAGCGAGACGCATGGGATGAATCGGTACATCTTCACTCTCCCGGTCAGGCAGCGCTTGCTCCTTTCCATCCTTTTCCGCCTGTTTAAGGGGTGAAATCCATTTAGAGAATTTCTCTCTCAGTTCCTCCTTTATATCCCTTTCATCAATAATCTGATTGCATGCCTCCAGCAACCCTCCGGCATCGCCGGCAATTGCAAGATCAACAGAACGATTCCGTCCGATCTCTTCCGCTTCTATATCGACCTGGATGAGTTTTGCATCAGGGTTGAACAGGTCGCCGAAAATATAGTAAAGGCTTATTCTTGCGCCAAGAAGTATCACAAGGTCGGCGCTCGTATTGGCAATCAGGGAGGCCCCTGGTCTTATGGCAAGGGAGGATTCAAAACATAGAGGATGAGTGTCCGGTATTAAGCCGCGGCCTAAAGCGGAGGTAAATATGGGAATACCTGTCTTCTCGGCAAAATCAATTAATTCTTTTCCTGCTTCGGCATACCATACGCCGCTGCCGCCGATAACGATAGGCTTTTCCGCCGTCCTGATCATTTCAACGAGCTCCTTTGCCTTTGCAACATCAACCGCTCTTGATTCAACGACCGTATTCGTCCTTTTAACCTGTTGCTCTTCAACAGATACGTTTAAAACGTCTACTGGCAGCTCCAGATAAACCGGTCCAGGGCGACCGCTTATTGCCGTGCGATAGGCCAAATCGAAGAATTCCGGAATACGTTCCGGTTTATGGCATACCAGGGCCTTTTTCACCATGGGCTCAATCACCGGGGCCTGCCGCATATCCTGCAAATCCAGCTTTTCGATGCTGTCAATTCCTACGCATCCCGATATAAGTATCAGGGGAGAATTTGCCATACGCGCATTAGCAACTGGAGATAACGCATTGGTAAAACCCGGTCCCGCGGTTACCATGGCAATGCCCGGTTTACGGGTTAGCCGTCCGTATGCCTCAGCCATAAATACCGCACTCTGTTCGTGTCGCGTGTCGAAAAGCTTTACCTGTGTGCCTTCCAGGTATTGATATATCGGTGTAATGTGTCCGCCGCTTAAAGTAAAAATATAGTCGATTCCCTTTTCAACCAGAGCTTCCGCAGCCAGTTGGCCGCCTGATACCGTTCCCATGTACGCCTCCTTTTATTTTTTTCTTTACAATTCCATCAACTGACCGCCTGTAATATTTACGGCCTGGCCGGTCAGGTAAGATGATGCTTCCGAAGCAAGAAATGCAACCAGGGCCCCGACTTCATCCGGTCCTCCGATACGATTTAACGGAATGGTTTTACACATCTCGGCTTCCCGTTCCTCAACGGTGGAACCTAAAAATTGAGCTTCAAGTTCAAATCGCCATTTTTCAAGGTCAGTCATGATCTGCCCCGGGCAGATCGCATTCACCCGTATATTGTTTCCCGCAAGTTCCAGTGCCATTATTTTTGTCAGCATTATTACACCCGCCTTGGCAACCCCATATGCTCCGTTAAAAAGCGACGGAACCTTTCCTGCCCTTGACGCCGTGTTGATGATGCAGCCACCTTGCTCCATCATCATTGGAAGAACCGCCCGTGAGACCTTGAACACGCTGTGAAGGTTTACGTCTATGGTCTTCATCCAGGCGCTTTCATCATAGCCGTGAAAAGTATTAGGAACACCAAAAGACGCACCCGTATTGTTGCACAGAATGTCGATACGGTTGAAATGTTTCTTTACGGCTTCAACCATTTTGTTAATCGACTCATTATCCGTAACATCCATCTCAACAGGCAGCGATTTTATCTGGAACCTCTTTTCTATTTCTAAAACAATGTCATTCATCTCGGAAGTGGTGGCTGTTTTGACAGGATCATCTTCACCGCCCTTCTCTCCGAGATCGGCAATAATTATGTTTGCACCGCCTGCTGCCAGTTTCTTTGCAATGGCAAACCCGATCCCTGTCCGTTTTCCTGAACCTGTAATCAATGCGGTTTTGCCTTTAAGGTCTTTATACATTTTATCCTCCATAATTAGTAGCCCTCTATAGCAATTCTATATGTAATCGTTTCTATAATACCCTTGAACTCTGCACTTTAAAATTTCTCAAAATACGTAACATTTTAGCCTTCTGAAAACAATTAGAAATAGCAAGGCGTGTAACTGTCTGAGCGTATTAGTGAGAGTTAAGAAAGAACAGGGATGGAATTGGTGTGTTTCAAGGGCTGAACGGCATTTATAGCTTAGTTGTTATATTTAAAAGACATGCACTGTTCTTTCTTTACACTCACTTATACGCGAGTTTTACACGGTTTAAAATTTAATTACCTTTGAAGTGGCGCTGTTTCCAAACAGCTAAAGTATTGCCAAAATACTAGTTATACCATTCTACAATTTTATCCATAGATTGGCGAGTTTTTGCGCGAGGTTCATTTTTGCGATAGCCAAAAGCCACCATACAGGATACTCCGAATTTTTCTAAATCAATACCAAAACTCTTCTCCAATACATCGTTAATTTTTTCAACAATAAAACCCTCCATCGGACAGGAATCAATTCCAATCATTGCTGCGGCCGTCATCATATTGGATAAAGAAATATATGTTTGTTTGCAAGCCCAGTCAAAGATGCTTCTTTCGTTTTCCAAAAGTTTTAAATCAGATTTTTGGAAATTTTCATAAAAAGCGCTTCTGGTTTTTATTACATCTTCAGATTGCTTCTGCACATTTTTCATGAAATCTTTTACGTATTGACTACCATATTTCATGAAATAGCTTTTGCGAGCCAAAATCACCACAAGATGGCTTGCTGTTGGAATCTGCTTTTGTCCGCCCCATGTAAACTCTTTTAATTTCTCACGGAGTTCCCTGTTCTGAACAACTAAGAATTTCCAGGGCTCAAACCCGAAAGAACTAGGAGACAGTCTTCCCGTTTCCAGAATAAAGCTGAAATCTTCAGTTGTTATTTTCTTTTCATCGTTGAATTCTTTACATGCATGCCTGAAGTTAAAAGCCTCGATTATTCTTTCTTTCATGATATTCCTCCATCGCAATGTTTTCTATTATTTGTTGTATATCAGTAGCCGTACCTCAATATTTAATAATTGAGATACGACTCTGTTTTTTATTCAGGCAGCATTTTTAAATAATATTTCTGATCGTTCATGACACTATTTTCATCCAGCACGAAAGGCCGGTATTTAATTTTACGCCAAAGCTCTGCCTGATCGTCGAAATGCGGGCTCATAAAGTTTCCGGAGATTCCGGCCGGTATTACCCGAAACGAATTCTTACGATTCGCGAAATCGGTAATATAACGTAACGAAGCTCCACTTTTGATATTCCAGAGATTATCCTCATTCATATTATAGGCCTGAGGATTAACTGTCGAGAAACTACCGCCGATTGGAAAAGGACCGATGTTAAGGAAATGTGCCATTACGGCGGAAGATCTACCAAATGGATGTTTTAGGGTTATAGTGTGAATTTCACCCCATTTCCAGTCTTTTATATTAGAACTCATATTATTCTCCAGATATTCAACAGCCTCCCTGAAACTCAAAGTGATAACATCCTTGAAGTTTTCCCTGGCAGTAGTATCAGGATCATCGAACCAGTCAGCATTGCCGTGATTAACCAGATTACGCATCGAATTAAACACCATAAATTTATTTTTGATATACTGCTTATACAGCTCGTCACCCAGCCTTTTCTTAAACGTATTTTTTACTATGAAATTTATGGTAGCATGGAAGATTGTCGGTGCAACCTGATTGGCGCTGGCAACCATATCCCAGTTTTCGAGTACAGTTAACGACTGCTGCTCATTATCGGATAATTTGACGACTCGCATTGCTTCAAGAAAAAGAGGAACCCATTCTCTAGCCAGTACAACAAAATAATCGCCCTGTATCTTCTTAAAATCATCAACTCCAAGTTTATCTTTGGCGGTCAGCATTTCTTTAATTCTGACATAACGGTCCGGCATGGCGTAATAATGCGATATGGAATGGGGATAGTCATCGCTTACATGTTTGTTATTAGCGGTAGCTATCCAACCTCTTTCCGGATTTCTCATATGAGGCTGCTGATCTGTCGGTACATAACCCTGCCATTCGTACTGCCCATCCCAGCCGGGAACAGGCAGGGAGCCTGAGAAACCATTGCGGATTGGAATAGCAACCGCCGCCCAGAAACCGATATTGCCTTTGTCATCGGCATAAACCCAATTCTGACCAGGACATTTAAAATGTTCAGCCGCCTTTTCAATATCATAAATATCTTTCGCGACATTCAAGTCGTGAAAAGCCTTGACTTTTAATTGTTCATAAGCTGTCCAGCGCATAGCCAGGGCAGTGCCTTCAGGTTCTTTGTAGTCATTAACAGAATTAATTATCGGACCGTGGCGTGTCAGCTTGATTGTTAAGTTTACTTCCTGACCACCTTTGATCTTGATAGTCTCGTTTTTTACTCTCATATTTTCCCATTTTCCTTTATACAGATACTGGTCAGGATTATTAGGATTGATTTTCTCAATATAAAAATCAGCGTCATCCGCCATGACGTTGGTAAAACCCCAAGCTACATGTTGATTGGCGCCTATTACAGCAAATGGATTACCGGGTATGTAGCACCCTGACACATTCAGAGACGGTGTTATAATGTGCGCCTCGTACCAGATTCCGGGAATACCGTGACCCAGATGTGGATCGTTGGCCATAATGGGTTGCCCGGTTATTGACTTTTTCCCTGAGATAACCCAGCTATTGCTCGCTCCACCGCCAACTGTTCCCAGATAACTTCTGGCCAGATTGAGAGTCTTCAAGAAATTAAGAGCAGCCGTCCCTTCGGGGAGGATCGTTGGATACCCTTTCGGATAAGATGGAAAAATCTGAGATGCCAATTTATGTCCGACTTTTCTAACAACAGCGGCGTTCAGCATTTCATGATCAAAAGCGCCGTTGAGGTCCCAGGCCATATAGTAATGGACTGCCGCGGCATCAGTATAATCCCAGGGTTCCGGCTGATATCCCAGGATCTTAAACTCTATAGGTAAAGTCCCTTTATGGTTTTTCAGGTAATAATTAACACCATCCGTATAAGCTTTCATGGCGACTAATACTTCATCCGGGTATTCTTCGACAATCTCTTCCACCGTTTTGTTTGCGGTAATGGTTCTGAACAGTTTATCAACTGGAACCAGAGATTTTCCTAGAACTTCGGCCAGTTTTCCCCTGGCTGCCCGTCGAACGATATCCATATGGAACAAACGATCTTGTGCCATACTATATCCCAGAGCATAAAAGCCGTCTTGATCAGTTTTGGCATATATATGCGGCATTCCATATGAGTCACGAATGATCTCCACCTCCCGTGCTAATCCCGGAACAGTAATTTTTCCATCATAATCAGGCAAGGTTGATCTGAGATAGCCGTAAATCCCAGCCAAACTGATTGCAATCACACCTACAACAATCCCAAGAATCCATTTTATGACTTTCATTTTTTCCCCTTATTATAAGTTACCATACACCAGTAATTAAACTCACACCAACTGCAACTATAACAGCCGCACCTACTCGTTGTTGCCAGGGCCGTTCCCCAAGCAAAAAAGTTCCAATCAAAGCTGCAATAATTACGCTCGATTCGCGAAGAGCTGAAACGGCGGCCATCGGAGCAAATTTAACAGCGTAAATGACAATGCCATACGCAAACATAGAACTTATGCCGGTGCCGGTAAAATGCTTCCATTCGCGTCGCAACAAAGATATTATCCTACCTCTACGCCGATAAAAAGCAAACAAGACAACCGGGAACTCAAGGAAAAACAACCAAGCAATATAGCCGAAAGGACTACCAGACAAGCGAACGCCAATTCCATCTGTAACTGTATATCCTGCAATGATCGTCCCGGTGCCTATTGCAATAAAAAGAGCTGCCGGGTTATTCTTCAGCGGTGACTCCTGAAGAAATGCGATACTAGCTATACCCGCAGAAGCAACTGACACTCCAATATAAGACGGTAGTGACAATATCTCATTCCCAAATATGGCAGCGCCAATTGCAACCAGCACGGGTGCGAGCCCGCGAGCAAGAGGATAAACCTGACTCAGATCACCAAATCGATACATCTGGAAAAGAAATGCGTAATAGATATAATGAAATAGCGTAGACAAGCCGATAGCCGGCCAGCTTGCCATATCCGGAGTAGACACGATAGGGATGACCAGAGCCCCTGTCAAGGATTGAGCAAATGCGACGGCGGAGATAACGAGCAGCCTATCCGAAGCTGTTTTTACCAGCGCATTCCATCCTGCATGAAGAAAAGCCGCTGACAAAACCAGTATCGCAATTTCAATTGTCACCGTGATACTCCTAATTTGAGACCTTTGAAAAATGCTTCCCGCCAAAGCGGGATTCAAGTTCAAAACAGGCGATCCGCCTCAGACGGCTTAACTCTTACCATCATTTTAATGATTCCATCCCATATACCCAGTCAAAGGTGCCACCAGTGAGCGTTTTAACCCGCTTGAAGCCATTCATGGCCATAATACGATTTCCGAGATAAGAGCGCAACCCTTGAGCGCAGTAAAGGATTGTTTCATTCTCTGGGTCCAACTCTCCCAGGCGGCTGCGCAAGTCGTCAACGGGAATGTGGATTGCCCCCGATAAAATTCCCGTTTTTCCCACTTCCTGTCGCGTGCGGAGATCTACAAGGGCAAAAGAGTCTCCCCTCTCCATTTTTTCCTTAAGCTCATGGGGGGTGATGGGATTCCAATCACCTTGAAAATAATTTTGACCCACGGCCCCGGCAATCACCACTGGGTCACGGGCGCCGGAGTAAGGCGGAGCATAGGCAAGATCCAGATGGAGCAGATCCTCCAGACTCATACTGTTGTAGATGGCAGTGGCAATAACATCAATACGTTTATCCACTCCCTCTTTGCCGATGATTTGGGTCCCGAGTAGCCTACCACTGTTGCGGTCCGATACGGTCTTAATAGAAAGAGGTTTACTCCCGGGGTAGTAGCCGGCATGGTGGCCAGGATGCACGTAAGTGACTAGTGGGGTAAATCCCTCTTTAAGAGCGTCCTTTTCCGTCAAACCGGTCTTGGCCACGGTGAGGTCAAATACCTTCACAATAACCGTGCCCGTAAAACCCTTAATGGCCAAACGGCGGCCCATTGCATTAGCTCCCGCAGCACGTCCCTGTTTGTTAGCTGCCGAACCCATAGGGGTAAGCGTGGGTTTGCCGGTTATCAGGTTTATGGTTTCGATGCAGTCGCCGGCGGCAAAAATATCCGGATCACTGGTTTGCATGAACTCGTTGACTTTTATTCCGCCTGTTGTACCAATCTCTAAACCCGCTGGCTTTGCAAGGTCAGTATTGGGTCGAATTCCCATGGCCAGCAAAACCAGATCTACGGGAATCTCTCTGCCTTTATCTGTGATGACAAGGGCATGCCCGTCACGCTGCTCAATGGCTTTAAGTCCCTCAGAGAGACGAAGATCGACACCCTTGCGCTGCACGTGCTGTCGAACCATCTCTGCCATCTCCCAATCCATAAAGGTCAGAAGCTGCGGAGCAAACTCCACCACCGTTGTTTTGATGCCTTTCAACACAAGATTCTCCATGACCTCCACACCGATGAGTCCACCCCCGACCACCACGGCGCTTCGAGGGTTTTTTGCCTCTAGATACTCAAAGATCCGGTCGGTGTCTTCAAGGGTTTTGAGCGTGAAGACAAAGGGGAGCTCTGTGCCAGGTAAAGGCGGGATAATTGCATGAGAACCGGGGGCCAGGATGAGGCGGTCATAGGACTCCTCTTCTGTCTCTCCTGTGTCGAGTTTCTTGACGATGACTTGCTTACGCGCCCTATCGATGCTGAGAACTTCGGTTCTAGTGCGGGCGTCCACCTTGAAACGACGACGGAAGAACTTGGCGGTAGTAATAAGGAGGTCGTCTCTCTTTTTGATCACCCCGGAGAGATAGTAAGGGAGGCCACAATTAGCATAAGATATATCTGGCCCCTTTTCGTACATGATGATCTCAACATCCTCGCTGCAGCGGCGTGCCTTGGCTGCAGCCGAAGCCCCACCAGCAACTCCTCCCACAATAACCAGTTTGTTTACCTTCATAGGAAGTATCCTCTCCTCTCTCTTGTCATTTCACCTTATTACAAACAATAACATTCCGAATAACCAAAGCGGGCTTTATTGTCAATATCGATTTTTTGTGGTGAAATTGAGATTTTAGGCAAATTCGAGTCTGCCGTCGGATTTGCCTGCGGCTGGATTTTTTTTAAAGGTAGGCTTCAATCGGATAATCGTAACGATCAGATGCGTGGTTCGCGATATAGGGAGATTCGCTGAAAACCAAATTAAAATGCTACAGGAGGAGTGTTTCAACAAATCAATAGATGCCTTAACCCATTGTTTTTTATCTAAATTTATTTTAATGAATTTTCTTGACATAAGGATTATAGAATGTCCCGTTTTCCGCTCTGCCAGTATCCGACCCTGCTTAACGGCCACAGCTTGGGCTCGCGGTTTTTTCGGGTTTACGGTACTGATGTTGGCGCCGGTCAAAATCAAATCAGCTTTCAGATCGATTAGCATCTATTTACTCCCATCAGCATTCAAAATTCATTCGCCTTGGTTAACAAGCCATACGTTGTATGATTTCGGTAGATTTGTGACAGACAAAAGTGAGGCTCGATCCCCACATCATCGCAGATGGCAGGCGGCATAGTGCGTCGCTCCAACTTCTATCATTGGCGGCTGCTCCTCACGGCAAACCCGCACAGCGTGGGGACAGCGGGTCCGAAAGGGACAGCCGGACGGTGGATTTTCGGGGTTGGGGATGTCCCCCTTTAGTATCGTTCGCTCCACTGCCGCTTTAGGATTCGGAATCGGGATAGCTGACAACAAGGCTTTCGTGTAAGGATGGCGGGGATCACGATATATGCGTTGACTCGGCGCTATTTCTACGATTTTCCCCAGATACATGATCGCTACCCGATCGGAGATGTGCTCAACAACGGCCAAATCATGCGAGATAAACAGATAGGACATTTGAAATTCGTCTTGTAATTTTGCCAGCAGATTTATGATTTGGGCCTGAATGGAAACATCCAAGGCTGAAACCGGTTCATCGGCAATAATCAATTTGGGATTTAGGTTGAGTACCCGTGCAATACCGATGCGCTGGCGCTGTCCTCCGCTGAATTCATGTGGAAAACGCCTACTGTAAATAGGTTCCAGACCCACTTTTTCCAGCATCTCGGAAATCCTGTTCGAACGATCATTTTTTGACCCGATGTTGTGGACCTTTAATGGCTCACCGACGATATCCCCCACGGTCATCCTCGGATTTAGTGAGGCAAACGGGTCCTGAAAGATCATTTGAACATTTCGACGAAATTGTTTTATTTCTTGTTTTTCAAACTTCGCTACATCCTTGTCCTCAAAGTTGATCACACCCGCGGTCGGCTCGATGAGTCTCAAAATAGCTCGTCCGGTTGTCGTTTTACCACAACCTGATTCACCTACCAGGCCCAGGGTTTCGCCCTTTTGCAGCGAAAAACTAACGCCGCCGACCGCATGCACAAAACGCTGCGTCTGAAAGAAGCGTGTCTTTTTCAGGGGAAAACTTTTCACTAAATTTTTGACATCTAATAAAATATTATTCATTGTGCGCCTCGACGAAGACAAGCAACCAGATGGCCGACTTCAATTTCTCTCAGCTGCGGTCTTTCATTTCGACACCGATCGATCATTTCGAGACAGCGATCCGCAAATTTGCAGCCCCGAATGTTCAGATACGGGGCCGGAACAACACCTTTGATTTCTTCTAAAAACTTTTCTTTGCGACCCAGAACCGGCAGAGATTGCATCAACGCAATGGTATAGGGATGGCCCGGCCTTTCAAAAAGATCTTCAACATCGGCTTCTTCTACTTTTTCCCCGGCATACATCACCACCACGCGTTGGGCACTTTTGGCAATGATACCAAGATCGTGGGTAATCAAAATCATCGCCATTCCAAATTTCTCTTTTAAGCGCAGAATGAGATCCAGGATCTGCGCTTGGATCGTGACATCCAAGGCGGTCGTAGGCTCATCGGCAATTAAAACACTTGGATTGCATCCTAAAGCCATGGCGATCATGGCGCGTTGGCGCATACCGCCGCTCAACTCGTGTGGATATGATTTCAAGATTCTATGGGGGGAAGGTATCTCGCAGGCGGCGAGAATGTCTATCGATCGTTGTCTGGCTTTTTTTTTCGGCAATTTTTGATGAAGGGTAAACACCTTTGACAGCTGAAAGCCGATGGTAAATAGCGGATTCAGCGAGGTCATGGGTTCCTGGAAGATCATAGAAATCCGGTTACCCCTGATTTCTCTCATCTTACGCATCGGGAGTTCCAGGAGATTTTGGCCCTCAAAATGAATTGCACCGGATTCGATTGCCCCAGGTGGGATCGGTATCAGGCGCAGGATGGACAAGGCGCTGACACTTTTCCCGCACCCGGATTCACCCACGACACCCAGCGTTTCGCCTGGGTAAACGTTATAGCTCACACCGTCAACGGCTTTGGCTATTCCATCCGCGGTGTGAAAATGGATTCGGAGATCCTTTACGGATAGAACGGATTCATTTCTTCTATTTATGTCAACCATTTGTAATAAATAAACCTTAAAAATTAGGCCGTTGCCTGGCGAAGACATGTCAGGCTTTCTGGAACCGCCATCTAATTTTCGGATCCAACGCTTCTCTGATGCCGTCGCCGACCAGATTGAATGCCAAAACAGTAAAAAAGATAGCCGCCCCTGAAAACGTTGATATCCACCATTGTTTCATAAAAAACTCGCGCCCGTCACTGACCATCACCCCCCAATCCGCTGTCGGTGGCTGCGTTCCGAGCCCCAAGAATCCCAATGCGGCAATTGCTAAAATAATGTACCCCATATCCAAAGTCGCTTGTACAATAATCGGCGACAAACAATTGGGCAGAATGTGACGAAACATGATTCGCCAACGCGAGGCACCGATAGCTCTTGCCGATTCAACGAACTGCATCTCTTTAAGCGATATGACCTGGCTACGCATCAGGCGTGTGTACCAGGGCCACCACGGCAATGAGATAGCTATCAATGCATTTATCAGGCTTGGGCCAAGCGAAGCGACAATGGCAATGGCCAGGAGCAGCGATGGAAAGGCAAGAATCATATCTGCAAAGCGCATGACAACTTCATCTATCTTTCCGCCGAAAAATCCGGCAATCAATCCCAGCGGAACACCGATGGCAACCACAATCATCACAACCACCATCGCAGCTTTTAATGAAATACGTGCACCAAAAAAAATGCGGCTTAAAATATCCCGTCCCAAATTATCTGTGCCGAGAGGGTGCTTGAAAGAGGGTGCGACCAGTCTTTCATTAAGATTCGAGAGACCTTTTCCTTGTTCCGGATAGGGTGCAAAATAAGGTGCGCAAACGGCGGTTATTGTTAGGCCGAATATAACGACCAATCCAAAAGTTGTCAGAGGATTATTCAATATGAGGTTAATACTCCTGAATAGCTCTCTGCTTTTTCTTCTTTGTCGCCGCTGCACTTGATTATTTTTCATATTCAGATTCTTTATTATTCAAGCCGTATTCGTGGATCAACGAGCGCTATGAGAACATCGACAATTAAATTCACCACCACATAAAAAAAAGCCATCAGCAAGGTGACCCCCATAATAACCGGATAGTCATTGAGTAGAATGGCGTTTGTTATATATTTGCCGATACCCGGCCAGAAAAAAATGAGTTCAATATAAAAGGTTCCTATCAGCATGGCGGCAAAACACAGACCTGCAGTCGTTAAGGTGGGCGCAAGGGCATTTCTTAGTCCCTGAACGAAAAGGATTTCTTTTTCCGAAACGCCTACGGATCGTGCCGTTGTGATGTAATCCTCACGTAGCACCTCAAGCATGGTGGAGCGGGTCATGCGTGCAATCAGCCCTGTCGAGTAGGCAGCCAGTGTCATCGTCGGTAGTATTAAATGCCAAACAGCATCTTTCAAGGCCGGCCAATTGCCCGTCACCAATGCATCGATGGTATAAAATCCCGTAATCTTCTCAATGGGATTTACCAGGCCGACAACGGTGTCGAGGCGTCCGCCGATGGGCAAAATGCCCAACAACCGAAAAAAAATAATCTGCAAGATCATGGCCAGCCAAAAGGACGGTAAAGATATGCTCGCTACGGCAAATAGGCGGTTGAAATGATCAATGGCTGTATTTTCTTTTTTGGCAGAGATAACCCCCAAAGGAATTCCGACGAACAATGCCACCATGATCGCACCGAACATCAATTCCAGAGAGGCGGGCAGATGATCCATGATACCGACCATCACCGGTCTGTGGGTCCGCAGAGATTCACCTAAATTTCCTTGGGTAAGGTCTCTCAGATAATACAAGAATTGGACGTAAAGGGGTTGATCAAGCCCCAGCTGGGTTCGGACCATTTCGACTTGTTCGGCTTTGGCCCGGGGCCCCAAATAGAGTGCCGCCGGATCCCCAGGGACAACCCGCGAGAGAATAAAAGTGATGGCACACAGTCCTAAGAGGACAAAAATGAGCCACGTGGCGCGTCTGAGAATAAATCGAAGCATCAAATTGAGCCCGTTTGATATCTTAACTTATTGTAATTATTAATTACTATCATAGTCTTTCTGGAAAGTAACTCAATACGACTCTGAAAAATGAAGAAAATAAGAGAATTTAAGAGATTGATGGCATAGAACCGCAAAAAGTAACCCAAGACCTCAAAATTCTGTTTGAAGGTAAGAATTCCTATCATTTCAAGTATTTTATTCGAGTTTGTGTTGTGATGGTTTTGCTGTCGATCGAGAACTCAGCGAAAAACCGGCTAAGATCAATATCTATAGCAAAGCCATCGGTATCAGTCAACACGAGATTCCCGCGCACAACACGTTTCACACACTCCGCCAACGCTTGGGGCCGGATTGAACAGGCTCAAATTAGGGACGGTTCAGGCAAGCAAAGAATTCTGGTGCCTGTTTACGGATAATTAATAAAATATGCCAATTGTGCAACCGCAAAATGGAGGTGATGGATAACGCCACCACCTCCATTGAGTTTTATTCTTTGTACATGTAGTACCAGAAAGGTACCCGGGGATAATTCGGGTTTAACACTAATCCCTTCAGTTCTTTGCGCTTGAAAACGGGACGCAGAACATCAAACAGAAAAATAGATGGTGCATCTTCAACCAACATCTTTTGGGCTTTGGAATAAAGCGCCCTTGCGATCGCACCGTCTGGGGTTGAGTAGGCGGCAAGTATCGTTTTATCAAACTCCGGGTTTTTATAGTAGGCGAAGTTCCAGTAGGGTTTCTTCTCAACATGCCATAGGCTATAAAGGGTTTCGTATGGATCACTGAAGCTCGGCCACCACAACAAGGCCGCCATATGATGGGCCTTTTCCGGTCCGCCCTTCATCATGTCCCATTGCGCCGTCCATATCATTGGTCGGATCTCCACATCGATGCCTATTTTTGCAAGGCCCTCTTTGAGTAGGGGGGCGAAGGTTTTTTCCGTCGCATTTTCGGATGCATACGTAAAGAGAATTTTTTCCTTTATGCCATTGGGATAACCGGCTTCCGCCATGAGTTTTTTAGCTTTTTTTAAATTATATGTGTACTGCAACAGAGATTCATCATGACCGAATTGTCCAAACGGGATCGGGCCCACCGCCTGTCTCCCGAGTCCACCCCGGGCAACCTCGATCATGCTTTCGTATGGTACGGCATAGGAAACCGCCTGTCTGATATTTTTATTGTCGAATGGAAATTTTTGGGTGTTTAAATGAATTGCATAGTTCATGAAGCTCGGACCCACAGGCCGCTCACAACATTCTTTTTCATCAAACGTTTTCATGGATTCTATGGGTATTCGATTACCCAGATCTGCAACACCGGACTCGATCATCTGTTCCTGGATCGCGCTTTCTTTCACAATTTTAACAACAATTGTTTCTATAAAAGGTTCCTTCCAGCCTCTCCAATAGTCATCAAATTTTTTAAATACAATCTCTTCATCGGGCTTATAGCTTTCAAGAACATAGGGACCACACCCGGCTTCCTTTCCCTCCTCAAACCATTTTCGATCATTTTTGACCGCTTTGGGGCTGATGATCCAAGCCGCATTGGCTGAAGCAATAATGCGATCAAACGGTGCCGGATGCTTCAAGACGAACTGAACCGTGTAATCATTGAGCACGTTGATCTGCTTGAGCGGCCCAAAAATGAAGGCGGCGCCTTTGCCTAGCTTTACGGTTCGGTCGATGGAATCCTTAACTGCTTGTGCGGTGAGCATGCCGCCATCATGAAACTTTACACCCTTTCTGAGGTAAAAGGTCCACTTTAAGCCATCGTCGCTAGCCTCCCACCTTTCGGCCAGGCCCGGTTCAAAGGGTTTAGCGCTGTCCGGCGGCGTCACCCAAATCAGAGGTTCATAAACGTTGGGCATGTAAACAGATTCCGTCGAATAGCTGGCACTGGGGTCCCAAGTGGTGATGCTGTCCGTAGACGCAAATACCAGAATATCCTTGGGCAACTTCGCCGCAAGGCCTGCAGACGCTGCAAATGTCGTCAAGACAAAAGCTGCCAAAAAAATGAAAATCGCTTGGGGTAAGCATATTTTTCGCATTGTATTTCTCCTTTCTGATTAATTTTGGATGGTTATAAAAAATGGGCATCCGAATGGCAACCCTTGGTACCATTTGAAAAAACATCTATATCTGTATCGAATCACCTCCTTTAGCTTCGCAAATCATACGGTTTTCGCCTTGGAACACCAATCGAGCGTCGTAAGCGCAATCACTGTCGTAACCAACGGTAACGTATCTAAATCGACGTACTCATCTGTACCGTGTTCGTTGTCTCCGTCTGGTCCAAAAGTGATCGCCGGAAAACCGAAATAGGCGGAAAACCGCGTATCCAGGCCGGCCGGAGAGCCGAATAGTTCCACCTTTTGTTGGCACACCGATTCAACGTTGCGCATTACAGTTTTGATAAAAACATTTTCCGGGTCTTGATACCAGGGGTCTGTTTGCCAACCGAACCATTCCACAACCGGTGGGTGGTCTTGCAACCAAGAATCGTTCTGTGCCGTCACATGGATTACGTCTTCAACAATCTGTTTCACCTTGGTCATGTTCTCACCGGGAATAAATGATATGCGGACTTCCATTTCTGCAAATCCGGCTACGGTTGAGGGCCAATCACCGGCTTTGAAGGTACCTATGTTTAGGTGACAGGAACGACCGTCGACCTTTTCATACAATGGGAATTTCAACTCAACCGCACGCTGCGCATCCAGTACCTCAAGCGCTTGATAGATTTTCAGCATTTTACCGATGGCGTTTACGCCCACATGGGCCCGCCCGGCATGAGCCGTTTTACCCATCAGCTTAACCCGAAAGTAGAGAATCCCGCTATGGCTGATCACCGGCACCATATAAGGCTCGGAAATCAGCATGGCATCGGCCGTGTATCCGTCCATCAGACAGGCCAGCGTGCCGCCACCGCCGCCGGCTTCCTCTTCTATGACACTTTGTAAAATAACGGTTCCTTCCGGCCTATGACCAACAGATAGCAAAGCCTTCAAAGCATAAAGATTGGCGACCAGGCCTGATTTCATATCCAGTGCACCACGACCAAAAAGATAATGGTCTTCAATATAACCTTCCCAGGGATCATGACGCCATTGTTCAACAGGCTCGGGCGAAACGACATCTATGTGACCATTTAAAATAAGCGATTTCTTTTCAGAATCACCTTTGAGAATCCCGATAACATTTGGGCGCCCCTCAAACGTCAAACCGCTCTCTACATAGGCGGGATGCTTGGCAACTCGTTTTTTATCGGCTTCAAACGTGTGTACCGCCAGATCTAAGCTTTCGTATTGACGCCTTATGAAATCTTGCGCCGGCCCCTCGTCGCCAACCACACTGGGTATACGAATAAGCTCGATGAGGGTATCGATCATTTCGTTGTGTAAGTTATCGACCGTTTCCTGGATCTCAGATCTCAATTTCGAATTCATTGCCGTCTCATGACCCTTAGACAAGTTGTCTCTATTTTTGACTCATATCTCGATATCTGGCAATTGCATTGACTGGCGACCATAAATATAAAAAACGATACCCCGCGGCAGGTTTTTTTTTAAGATTTCCCGGGTGATGTGATCCTTTTGTTCTTGTACCAATCTGACGATCAACATCATCCTGCCCCTGGATTTGTCTCGAAAAATTTCATGCGTTTCGATTGCTTCCTTAAAGGGGGAGAGGAAGGTCAGGATCGCTTCGAATTCAGCGTCCATATTGTTCTCGACCGTCTTCTCTAAAATTAAATAACTGTAAGCCGGATCAAGCTGTTGCTTGATTTCAGCAAAACTGGAAAAATTTTCAGAATTGCCCATGCCCACTTAAACCTTTCCTCCGCAGCTGGATCCGTTTATGAATCTGGAGATAAGTTATAGCTTTTGAATAAATGGTGAAACACGTGAATCATATACGTAGAAGCAAAATGCGGGCCAACGGGGGATAGGAAAAATATTTCTTTTTATTTCAATAGATTATCATGACAGCGGCTGTGGTAAATATTTTAGTGCGATGCAATATTGCATCATTATTTTATTTAACTTATTGGAAGTATTTAAAAAATCAAATGATCTGATATTGCATCAGATCGGCGTTTTTCAATTATATACGAAATCAACAAGTTATACTTGTATCCGATGCATACATGCATCAATAATTACGTTAAGCCGTATTTGTGCAGTTTGCGCACCACCGTGGATTGGTTAATGTTTAAATATCTGGCCATTTCGCGGGTCGATTTGTGGCGCTCTGCAGCCTGTTTTAGAAGCTCTCTTTCAAATGCGGATAGTTTCTCGGGCAGGCTAATGCTATTTCTGTTTTCGTCGACCCATGTTTTCAGGGATTGTGTCGTTGCGCTGAGTTTACGTGTGAGTGCTTGGTCCAGCAAGTCAGTTTCGCTTGTCACAACCGCCATTTTTAGGGCGTTTTTCAATTCGCGCACATTTCCAGGAAAAGTGTAACCTTGCAGTTTATCCATTGTACGGGCGGAAATTCGCCTCCGCATGTTGTATCTACGGTTGTATTTAGATAAATAATAGTTAACCAGCTCAAAAACATCGTCCGGCCGCCGTCGAAGGGGGGGAATCTGAATCGTAAATGTGTTAAGACGATAAAATAAATCCTGCCGGAATTTCCGCCTTTTCACATGCGCCTCCAAATCACGATTGGTAGCGGCAATGATGATACAATCCACTTTGTGAGATTTGACACCGCCAAGACGCAAAATTTCATGATCATCCAGGTATTTGAGAAGCTTTGCCTGAAGAACAAGGGGTAGGTCCCCAATTTCATCCAACAGAAGCGTTCCTTCATGTGCCAGTTCAAAGAGCCCTATTTTGCCTTGTTCGCGCGCACCCGTAAATGCACCCCTTTCGTATCCAAAGAGTTCGGCCTCCAAAAGGCTTTCAGGTAGGGCAGCACAATTAATCTGAATGAATGGTTTCCGGTTGCGTTGACTATTTTTATGGATAAATTTGGCAAGAAGCCCTTTGCCAGTTCCCGATTCGCCTAGAATGAGGATATTGGTGGCTTCCATTTTAGCCAATTTCAATGCAAACTTCAGAACTTGCCGCATGGCTTTGCTTTCAGCCATGATTTCCTGCTCTTTCAAATTCAAAAGACTCAGTTCCGCCAGTTCGTCTTTGAATTTTTCGGTCGCCATACGCTCCTGCTCCAGTTCTTCTCTGACCTGGTTCAATTGGGTCATGTCACGCGCATTAACCACGATAAAATCTATGTTTCCGTCATCATCAAAAACCGGTGTTCCCGTAATCAAACCGGTCGATCTTTCATCCCAGTCCAATACAATGCTGACTTGCCGTTTAGCTTTGAGAACTTCAGGAACAATCGACCGTTCGAGAATTCCCATTTCAACGACTTCGGCATAGCTTTTGCCAATCATATCTTTGGCTTTTATATTGTTGGCTATTTCAGCAGCCTTATTGATGCTGATAACCCTTCCTTCGCCGTCATAAAACCAAATAATGTCTGAAGAATATTGAAAAATAGAATTGAGTTGTCTATTCAAACGTTTATAGGATGCCAACTTTCTGGCGGAATCCTCGAACTGCTGCATTTTCTGAAAATTACTCACCGTTCCACTTATCTTACCGCTTTGTAAAATGGCGGTGACATTAACCACGAGTTTGACGTTTTTCCCGTGAATATGATGGCCGAGTTGAGGTCGACCTGTTTTCAGACATTTGATGACGAGCTGGCCGGTTAACGGCAAAATATCAAGAATGTATACACCTGTAACTTTTCCTGGGTTCAGGCTCAATATCTTTGCCGCATAGGGATTGATTGAGGCGATGCATCCCTGATCGTCGGTTGCAATGACCCCGTTACTCGTCGAATTAAATATAGCTTCATATGTAATTCGTTTGTTTTGCATTTCTCTTGACCCTTGCTCCGTTCCTGGCTCATCGTTTCGCATTCGAGCAGCCATTTTCCGACAATTGCCACATGAAAGATAAGACATTGCTTTTTCAGTGCGAATAAAGCGAAAATGATGAATTGTGTATAGGCTTCAGCTTCAGCACAACATATTGAAGCACCCATTTGCACAAACAATAACCTTCTGTATAACCAAAACGGGCTTTATTGTCAATATCGATTATTTGCGTTGGAATTGAGATTTTATGCAAATTCGAGTACTTCTTGGCGGATTAACCATCCCGATAAACTACATCGGGACAAGCATCTATACACTGAGTATTTCGAGGGTTAAAATTTGAGCCTGTTGACAAATCCCGCTCATCGGGGACACAGAAATTGGGCAAAAGGGGATATTTTTCAAAGGTCTCAAATAGTTATTAAACTATAAGGAGAAGTACGCCCGGAAATTAGCTGTTTTTCTACCTTATTGATTTAATTCGTTTAATGGAATTGTGAACTTTATGCTTGACAGAGGTAACATGGGATGTCCCCAATAGCTTTACCCATATATCAAAGATCATCTACACTAGGCTTCTTAACCAATTGATAGAGAACGCCTTAGCAGAGTCGTTCTCTATCCTTGAAGGTTATGCCAGTTACTATTTATCTGGCGTCTTTTAAAAAACCGCTGGCATATTTGTGAAGTACACTTCCAATTAATGTTTGATAAGGAATGCCTTCCCTTGCAGCTCTTCTTTGTATAGCGGAAAGGTCATTTTCCGAAATTCTTATGTTGATCTTACGGTTCTTTTTCATAGTATTACGGGCTATTGTTTGGTAATCAGGCTGCGATTTTGAAGGTTTTAGCTTTCCGTTTTCATATGCCTCTAAGATTTCTTTTTCATATTCATCAAGGATTATTTTTTTTTGCTTTTTAACCATTTTCTCCTCCAAGGTATTTCTTGGTTGCCTTCCTACTAGGAATAATCGTTTTAAAAAAATACTCGTTTTTATCTATAACACATGGAACTAAATATGCATATCCATCCACATCAATTATTAGTATTTTTTGATTCGGATACCGCTTCTTATTGGGATGATCTGTTTCAATAATTGTAGCTCCTGATGCAACTCTTTGTACTATTTCTTCGAATGTAATTCCTCTTTCCTCGGCTAGAACTTCATTTTTTTCGGTATTCCATTTAAAGATTTTCATAACTATACGATATGGCATTATAGAGACAATGTCAATAATTTGTTTCAATTTTTATGGCATAATGATTTAATCAACTACACGGCGATATAGGGAGATTCGCCGAAAGCTTTTCAAAAAAACTATAAGGGAAAGTGCGCCCGGAATTTAACCGTTTTTATATCTTATTGATTTAACTCTGTTTTGGGCCAGCTCGTATCCAATGCTGTTTCCAATAATGCCGGCACCAATAACAATGGCATCATATTTTTTTTCAGTCACTTTCATTTTCCTTACTTAATTCCTACTTTTTTGCAATTTTTGGGTATATTCAATTAAAAAAATGCTCATGCCTGATGTGGAAAATTTCAACTTGTTATTTTTTCATTATTTCGAGAAACTTAGCTTCTTCGCCATCAACCATATGATAACAATACTTGTCCTCGTCGGGAAAGGAGACCTCTTTAACTTCCTTGACATACTCTTTCATGGCATCTGTTATGATTTCGGCCACATTGCAGTATTTTTTCACAAATTTAGGTGTAAAGGCCTGGAACTGGCCGATAAGGTCGCTGACAATCAGAAGCTGACCATCACAGTGCGGACCTGCACCAATACTTAACACCGGGATATCAAGTGTTTCCCAGATATATTTGGTAACCTCTGGAGGCACGCCTTCCACCAGCAGCATTTTTGCCCCGGCCGCCTGGACAGCCAACGCATCCTCAACAACCAGCTTGGCAGCTTCAGCAGTACGTCCCTGGGCTTTGTGGCCGCCTAACTGACCAGAGGATTGTGGTGTCAATCCAATGTGACCCACCACAACCACACCTGCCTCATCAATGGCCTTGATCCGGCTCGCAATACGCACTCCGCCTTCCAGTTTGATAGCATCAACGTCAGCCTCTTTCAGGAATCGAATAGCGTTTGCTACAGCATCCTCGTCAGAAGTCTGGTAACTGCCTAAAGGCATATCTCCAACCACAAAAGCACTCCTGGCACCCCGCCGAACTGCCTCAGAATGCACAATGCACTGATCCATGGTCACTGGTATGGTGCTGTTATAGCCGTAAACACACATTCCAAGAGAATCTCCTACAAGAAGCATCTCCAAGCCTGCTGCCTCGGCAAACTGGGCAGTAGGGTAATCATAGGAGGTTAACCAAGATATCTTTTCTCCATTCTCTTTCATCTTGTAAAGATCAAACAAACTTTTCTTTTTAGACATTTTTTTCTCCATTCATTTTAATAATATTTATATTTTTCTGTTTAAATCCTACAATTAATTATGCAGTAATTGTGCATATTCAGTCTTAAATTTTTCCCACCCTTCAAAATCACTGACTGCATTGGCGATCCTTTCTACACCTTCTTTGAGTGTATTCAGATCAGATGCCAGGGAGAGTCTTATATAATGTTCATCTTCACATTCCAGGGAACCGAAACTGGCCCTGTCAACTGTGGCTACACCATGATGATAAATGGCAAATAATTGAAACATGCTTGACGGTTGCACAGGATTAAGCCCTTTTTCTTTGAGTTCTTTGTAATGATCTATAATACCAAGTTCCTGACAAGCACCACCGATATTCGGGAAGGCATAAAAGGCACCGCCAGGCTTCATACACTGAATACCCGGAATATCATTGAGTGCTTTAATTACAACATTTCTCCGATTTTCAAATTCAGCCGTCCGCTGACCTACAATCGCATCGTTCTCTTTATCATCAAGGGCCTGCTGTGCAGCTGCCTGTATAAAAGGGGGTACGCAGGAATACGTATTAATGTTCCACTGTTTGAAAAGTCTTGCCTCTTCAACACTGGGAAGAACAGCATATCCTATGCGCCATCCTGTCATTGCGAAAGTCTTGGAATGACTATTGAGAAGAATCGTATGTGAGGTCACCAAGGGATTGGAAAGAATACTGATATGATCACGTCCTTCAAAAACAATCTTTTCGTAAACTTCATCTGATAAAATTCTGAACTGCGGATGGGCATTTTCTTTTGCAAGTTTGGCAATCAAGTCAAGGTCTTCCCTGGTAAACATGCCACCGGTTGGGTTGGAAGGAGAATTAAGAATAATCAATTTAGTTTTTTTTGATATTAACGGTTTCAAATCCTCCACGTCAAACCTGAAGCCTTTTTCTTCTTTTAATGTCATGGGGCGGGGAATTGCTTTGACATATTTTATCCAGGATTCATAAATAGGGAACCCCGGGTTGGGATAAATTACCTCATCTTCTTTATCCACATAGGTAAGCAGGCTGTAACTGATGGGTGGTTTGCCGCCGCAGGTGACAACCACCTGATCAGGATGGATACTGACATTGTGGGTCTTCTCAATTGTTCCTGCAATTGACTTGCGCAAAGACAAAAGGCCTTGGGGGTCACAATAATTGGCATTCCCGGTTTCAATATTTTTAATGGCTGCGGCATTAATATTTGATGCGCTGTTAAAATCAGGTTCTCCAAGATTCAATCGGATGACAGATTTCCCCTGATCTTCAGCGCGACGGATATCATCACCAACCTTAAAGGCTGTCTCACTTCCTAAGTTTTCCATTCGCCTGGCAATAAGTTTCGTGTTAAACATCGTTGTGTTCCTAATCCTTTAAATTTTTTATTACGCGGTGTTAAAGTTATATCATATCCTGATCTTACCTAATATTTGATATAGTTCAAGATGTATGCCATAGGGGAATATTGCATAACTGCTTGATTTTTTTAAAACTATTTGTTTTGCGAAAAAATGAGATTTATGTTTCTTCTGGGGTGATTTCTCCCCAAGCTTAACCGACCAATTGATGGTATCGTACTTAGGGCCTGATCAATCAACGGATAAGAAAAAATGGGGAGAGAATACCCCATTATGGGGAGAGGTTGCTATGCTTTAAGGAGAGAGCAGTTGATGCCGCTTTATTTTTGTAAACAAAGTTTTTCTATCTATTCCCAATAATTGTGCAACTTTGCCACGCTTCCATTGATTCTGGTTAAGCGATTCAAAGATAATACGCTTCTCATAGACATCCAAAAGGTTTTTCAATTTATTGGACTCATTGCCATTAAATTCAGGGATATTAACAGGAGATCCCTTATCGTGGAGCAGATTATCGTCGATAAGATCAATCTCATTTAAAGTCACATATCTTAAAATAGTGTTCTGCAATTCTCTTACATTGCCGGGCCAATGGTAATTCAATAGAGTTTTCATGACAACTTGAGGGATATCTTTTTTTTGATCTTCCTGCTTATATTTATTCAAGAAGTAATCAATTAATAAGGGAATGTCCTCTTTCCGATCTTTCAATTGAGGCAGATAAATTGAAAGCACATGAATCCGATAAAAAAAATCCTGACGGATCTTTCCTGTTTTCACATCTTCTTTTAAGTTTCTATTGGTAGCTGCAACAATCCTAACGTTGGATTTTTTAATTTTGGTGCTTCCTACCGGACTATATCCCTTTCCATCCAGGACCCTTAAGAGTTTAACCTGAAGCGACAGGCTGATTTCACCCAACTCATCCAGAAAAAGCGTCCCTTTGTTAGCTGTATCAAGATATCCTGCTTTTTCCCTATCCGCACCGGTAAATGCGCCCTTGACATGGCCAAAAAATTCATTTTCCAGAAGATACTCCGAAAAGGCCCCGCAATTGACCGGAACAAAGGGTTTGTTACTACGCTCGCTGAGATTATGAATCGCTTTGGCCACTAGTTCTTTGCCGGTACCGGATTCGCCATAAATAATCACATTGGTATCAGTTGATGCGGCCTTTAATATCAACTCATAGACTTTTTGCATGCCCTCACTTTTTCCAATCATATCACCAAAACGGTACCGGTCCTTGATGCTGGATCTAAGCCTTTCATTCTCCCTTCTAAGCTCAAGCTCTGTCACTTTTTGGGCTGTAAAATCATTTACATAGCCTTCGAGGGCAACCAGTTTTCCAGACTCATCAAAGACGCCACTTCCCTGTTCCCATACCCATTTATAATTATCATTGGTTGTGATGAGTCGATAAAATAATTCAAAAGTTGTTTTTGATTTCACAGCTGCATCAATAGTTTCTCTGACCTTTTTTTGATCTTCCGGATGTACTCGTTCACTGAACCGGTTGATTGAGTTTCCCTGCAGGTATCCACTGTCATACCCAATTAGATCCATACTTCCTTTACTGACAAATTCAAGGGTCCAGTGTCTGTCATTGAGGATTCTATAGGCCATTCCCGGCAAATTATTCATCAGGGTGGAAAGCCTTCTTTCACTTTCTCTCAGAGCGATTTCCGACATATACCTGGACGTGGTTTCTTCAAGAATTATTATGCTTCCAACTGTTGTATCATTCTGGCGGATCACTCTGGCGATTAAATTATAATACTGTTGCTTGTACTGCTGGGAATCGGTTGCAGATAATATACAGTTTTCAAGATATATAACGTTTGCAGATTCTGTTGATCGCTGATAAATTTCAGAGAGACCGGATTCGGCAATTTTTGGAAATCGATTAAATAGGTTTGATCCAAGAATAACTTCCGCTGTTACATTGGTTATCTCCTCCATTGTCTTATTCCAGAGTTGCACCTTGAAATCAAGATTTAACATGAGAACACCGATCGGCATTTTTTTGATAATTTCTTTGGAATTTATTTTTTTTAATACCATTTAATTTCTTTTTAAGACCTATTTGAATCAATCGTATCATCTATTACATAAAATATCTAAAACACTGGTTCAATTGTGTCAACCAAAGAAAGAAACACAAATATAAAAGTTGCTTATTATGAAATGTATAAAACATAAAAAAAATATTTAATTTGAAACTGATTTCCTCATGAGCAATGGTATCATCGGTGACTGTCAAGATTTTCAAAATAGTCAGGACTGGCAAAAGTATTGGTGACCGACCGGCATCAGTCCATGGGTGGGAACTACGTGTAAAACTCGATTTTATAAAAATCTTCCACCACTACATATGGGTGCGCCACGAGGGCGTAGGATACCAGCGGATGAAAGTTCCGCCCGAGAAAATTATCGGTTCATCCCGGTAGCTACCCAGACAGTGGGATAGGGAAACCTTCCTGCTGAAGCTCTGGGGACAAATGTAAGCCTTTAAAGTAACTACCTGAAATAACAGATAGCATTCACTTAGGGTAAAATCCTTAGTTTTTTGTGTTGAAAGTGTTGAATGTGAGATCTTTCATAGTTTTCATGACAAAAAGCATCTTCCTTATTTAAATTGAAAAAGGAATGATCTAATTTTATTTTCATCACTTACCATCTCGTTTTCAGCATTTTCAAACCCGAGATTAAAATAAAATTAAGATGTTTGTCACAGTTCTAATTCTTCTTTGATCACCCAAGTGATTTGTTCTTGGGTAAGATCGTTACAATCGATTCTTAAATCAGCATATTTGGAATAAAGCTCAAATCTTTCCTTAATCAAATTCTCAAAACTCTGATCGTCTCGTTTCGCAATACCACGTGTATCAAAATCTTGAATTCGTTTTCTAACCGTATCCGAAGTCACATCCAAAAAGATCACAACACCATCTTCTCGCAGATGTTCCATTGCTTTGGAACTGTATGCAGCGCTTCCACCGGTTGCAATTACGTGTTTTTTTAAATTGAGTGATACCAGCACATCCTCTTCAATTTGACGCAATTGCAAATAACCATCCGCATCCATTATTTCTTGGAGTGTTCTGCCCTGTGAAGTTTGAATATTAATATCGGTATCAACAAACGATTTTGCCAAATATTTAGCCAAATACACCCCTACTGTACTTTTTCCAGCTCCGGGCATTCCAATGAGAATTATATTGGATTTTTGTAATGTGCTTTTTGATATCATATAATACCTATATGATTAGATTTTATTCATTTCAGCTTTAAAATTTTTCGCAACCCCATGTAAAATATGAGTTTTCGATCAATATCAAAGTTAGAAAAAGCTTCGTTATTATGTCAAAACGACGTTGCAACATATGCTAAAAGATGAAAAATGGCAATAGGTCTGATTGCTGAAATATTACATTCCAGCTGGATATTCGACATAAGAGGCATTTTTTTTTAAAAAAAAATTATAATCTACAAATTTTCATTCTGTATAACTATTTTGTTCCGGGTTCGCACAGATAATTCTCAACCATTGCCGGTTTCACCATGCCTCAAACAACAATAAATAATTTTGATGTTTATCAGACCCGTAATCCCAAGGCAAATGCATACTATTACCCCGGCAGTTAAATAGACGATCCCGCATAAGTAATTTTTGGATGCTTGAAATAATTTTTTATTCTAACTGGTAATTTTCTAAGATGCGATATCGCTTTTTGCTTCAGTTGCACCTTTGTCCTCGCTGGCACTCCTGAATGAATCCCAATTTTCAAATCACAATTCAAGTACTCATCTGGATTTAATTCCGGTGAGTAGGCTGGCAAGTGGAATACTTCTATCTGGCTTTTATGTTCCTTAGCCAATTTTTAACCAACTTAAAGATAAGACATTGCTTTTTCAGTGCGAATAAAGCGAAAATGATGAATTGTGTATAGGCTTCAGCTTCAGCACAACATATTGAAGCACCCATTTGCACAAACAATAACCTTCTGTATAACCAAAACGGGCTTTATTGTCAATATCGATTATTTGCGTTGGAATTGAGATTTTATGCAAATTCGAGTACTTCTTGGCGGATTAACCATCCCGATAAACTACATCGGGACAAGCATCTATACACTGAGTATTTCGAGGGTTAAAATTTGAGCCTGTTGACAAATCCCGCTCATCGGGGACACAGAAATTGGGCAAAAGGGGATATTTTTCAAAGGTCTCAAATAGTTATTAAACTATAAGGAGAAGTACGCCCGGAAATTAGCTGTTTTTCTACCTTATTGATTTAATTCGTTTAATGGAATTGTGAACTTTATGCTTGACAGAGGTAACATGGGATGTCCCCAATAGCTTTACCCATATATCAAAGATCATCTACACTAGGCTTCTTAACCAATTGATAGAGAACGCCTTAGCAGAGTCGTTCTCTATCCTTGAAGGTTATGCCAGTTACTATTTATCTGGCGTCTTTTAAAAAACCGCTGGCATATTTGTGAAGTACACTTCCAATTAATGTTTGATAAGGAATGCCTTCCCTTGCAGCTCTTCTTTGTATAGCGGAAAGGTCATTTTCCGAAATTCTTATGTTGATCTTACGGTTCTTTTTCATAGTATTACGGGCTATTGTTTGGTAATCAGGCTGCGATTTTGAAGGTTTTAGCTTTCCGTTTTCATATGCCTCTAAGATTTCTTTTTCATATTCATCAAGGATTATTTTTTTTTGCTTTTTAACCATTTTCTCCTCCAAGGTATTTCTTGGTTGCCTTCCTACTAGGAATAATCGTTTTAAAAAAATACTCGTTTTTATCTATAACACATGGAACTAAATATGCATATCCATCCACATCAATTATTAGTATTTTTTGATTCGGATACCGCTTCTTATTGGGATGATCTGTTTCAATAATTGTAGCTCCTGATGCAACTCTTTGTACTATTTCTTCGAATGTAATTCCTCTTTCCTCGGCTAGAACTTCATTTTTTTCGGTATTCCATTTAAAGATTTTCATAACTATACGATATGGCATTATAGAGACAATGTCAATAATTTGTTTCAATTTTTATGGCATAATGATTTAATCAACTACACGGCGATATAGGGAGATTCGCCGAAAGCTTTTCAAAAAAACTATAAGGGAAAGTGCGCCCGGAATTTAACCGTTTTTATATCTTATTGATTTAACTCTGTTTTTGAAATTATGAACTTTATGCTTGACAGGTAATATAGGATGTCCCGTAATACCCGCAAACAAAATAGTAATAGGGGATGTCTTCCAAGAATTACGGCTTTTTCCAAGTTTGCCTAAGTAATTTTGTCGGAGGATTATCTGTTCTAAATTGCCAGGCCCATGACTGTGGTCCGGATAAACATGCAATCATAGCCAGTGTATGATACGGACGTCTTATCATCTTGCCTGCTAATCTTGCCGTAAACACATGATTTATTAACAAGGCTTTTCTAAACTGTTTTAACCAGTATTCAGAGGTAAGGTGATAGTCATATGTGCCATCGGCTTCTTTTTCAAGTTCAAATATATCTTCTGCACAATGTTCAAGTTGACCTTTAATAGGATAGTACCCTCCAAAAGCTTTATTTAAGAGACTATAATGAAATTGGTCTGAATCCCTTGGAAATGAAAAAGGGATTTTTAAAACATCTTGAGGATTGGGTTTTTTATTGAAATGAATGGTAGTGGTTACAAACCTACCGGTTTCTGAAGATGGATTTAAAATTCTACAGCATATCCCAAATAATTCTCTATATATTTCATCTTGCCTGCCTGAAATGACATCTTGGGGCTGTACAAAATGCTCGATTGAGCCGTTAGCTACAATACCATCAAACTGATTATCCCATTTTCCAGGGATATCTCTATAATTCATTAAATAAACCTCAAGTTCTTTTCTTTTACATAGATTAACTTGTGGTTGTGAGATAGTAATTCCAACACCGATGGCCCCCCTTTCACGAACTATTTCCAATAAAGTTCCATTACCACAACCAATATCTAAGATACGCGATCCCTTACGACAGTTGACTTCATCCAATAGGTAATTCCCCTGTGCAAGCTGAGCATCTTTATAAGATCTGTTGATATCTCCTTCATATATACCTTCCGAGTAATCCTCAATACCTCCTGTAACTGCTAAATCCAACAGATCATAACAAGAAATCACTGTTTGTGAATTTTTACTTTGGAAACTCATCATTTTATGTACGTCTCTTGATTAAGGATCTCGGGGACACAGAAATTGGGCAAAAGGGGGCGTTTTCAAAGGTCTCAAGGGATGTTTAGTGGCCGCACTTAGTTGTGGTATACTGGATAATCGTAACGATCAGATGCGTGGTTCGCGATATAGGGAGATTCGCCGAAAATTTTTCAAAAAAACTATGAAGAAAGCCTATTTGAGGCTTCAGGAGCTATCTTTCTACTTCAAAGAATCAATAACGGACAGCATAAATCCTTTTTTCGAATTTAGATGTTCTGAGTCACAAAATCTGGCCGAGAATTTTTGCCCGGACTTGGAATTCCGGTTTGGGCAACAGCCCGTGGAGACCTGACCCCCCTTTGCCATTTCCCCCCGCGACTATCGTCTCTCTCGGGACCGTCTGTGAATTCCCTTCGACTCGTTCTTGAGCAGCAGGCGCGGCTCGCCGCCACCAGGGGGCAAGATAATCTTGCTCTCCGAAGCGACCCATACAAAACGTGACTGCGATTTACTCCCCTTGTAGGCGGGGACCCGGAAACGGCGCACATGGAAGCTGCAACTCATCAAGAGCCGCTCAAATTTCTTGCTCGGCTCAGCCGACCACACAGCCAGACACCCCTGTTCGCGAAGCGCGCAGCGACAGGCCCGAATTCCTTCACGACCGTACAGACGGCGGTTCGATGAATCGGTCATCACGCTGGGACCATTATCGATATCCAGCAGGATCGCATCGAATCTGCCCTTGGAACGTGAGATAAGCTCGACGATATCGCCCGTCTTGAGGTCAACTCGTTCGTCCCCCAGCGGCTGGCTGTTGAGTTCCCCGAAAAACTCACGATTCCATTCGACTACAGCACCCAACAGTTCACCCACCACCACTTGGGCGTGGGGGCTGAGCATATCAAGAGCCTGGCGCAAGGTATAGCCCATACCCAAGCCGCCGATGAGTATGCTGGGCGCTTTGCGGCCAGCCAGATGCTCACAACCCAGCCGCGCCAGCTCCAGTTCTGACTCATGTTGGCGACTGTGCATCAAATCCTGACCGTTGATCTTGATCGAGAAATCACGGCCATGCTGATAAAGCACCATCTCGCCTCCGTCCGGTGTCCGGGCTGTAGCTATTCTTACTCTCGGTTTCATGGTGGCATCCTAGTAGTGACAAGTGGCAACTGGCAGAGATACCGGAGTCGCGTTCCGGTTGTTGGGGAAATATGGGTTCAGGTCTGCTTTTGACCCTTATTAATATTGTCTTGTATTTTCCCTATCTGTTTTCTAATTTTTTTGTCATATTTTTTAAGCCTCGAAACTCTTCTTATTATGCTGCTTACAGTGCTGTATGCTTTGATATTAAACAGTTCACTAATGTTGTTAAGGTTTTCGCCTCGTATTTGACGTAATAGATAAACTTCAATATTTCGTGGTTCATTAAAATTCCCGCGTCTTGTTATCAATAATTCATTAAACGATACGTGATGAGTGCCAAGACATCGATGACCCGGAAGTGCCAGGACATCGATTACCTTAAGGGTCAATTTGTGCCAACACATCGCTGACCCTATTCGTTTCTAATTGTATCTGATACTCTTGTTTATAACTAAAGACAAGGAGGGTATCAGATGGAACAAGATCTTCGTAAAAAAGCTATAAACCTTTATCTGAAAGGAGAAACACCAAAATACATATATTCGGAGCTTAACCGTTCAAAAAACTGGTTCTTCAAGTGGCTGAAGCGTTATCAAACCGGTGATCCGGACTGGTACAAGGACAAGTCCCGAACACCCAAAAGGCAACCTACAGCGATTGGCGAAATTGACAGAGAACGAATCATTTCTGTTCGAACTCGTCTTGAATCGCAGAAATTTGCTCAGATCGGTACCCCAGCAATCAAGTGGGAACTTTCGAAGTCAGGCTATGGATTTCCATCCGATCGTATGATTAATCGAGTCCTAAAAAGAGAAGGACTGATTAAAAAAAACTTCGTATATTCCCAAAGGTGTTGAATATCCGTATTTTAAAGAGCCGCTTGGCTATAATAATATTCATCAGGCCGATCTTGTCGGGCCAAGGTATATAAAAAACGACGGTAAATTTTACTCATTCAATATGATGGATCTGTTTAGCCATCAGGTTTACATTGAATCGCAAAGAACCAAGCAGGATCGCCAGGTCGCCTCCAGCCTTTTAAGATGCTGGAAAGCAATCGGGCTGCCGGATTATTTGCAACTTGACAACGAGCTTTGTTTTCGGGGTAGCAACCGGCATCCCAGATCACCCGGTATAGTAATAAGGCTTTGTCTTTACTTTGGCGTGCAACCGGTCTTTATTCCAATTGCAGAGCCCTGGCGAAACGGTGCTATTGAAAAATTCAATGACACCTACAACAAAAAGTTTTTCCGACAGCAATGGTTTCCAAGCTATTCAACGCTAAAGCGGCAAAGTAAATATTTTTAACGGTTTCACAATAAACACCATCGATACAGCTACTTAAAGGGTAAAACGCCGTTGGAAATGATACAAAGCAATTGATTTGAGCCGTTTCGAATAGGAGCGAATACAAAACTTCCCGAGCTTGATACTGTTCCTGATGGCAATATTATTCTCATTCGATTTATTCGAAGTAATCGAATACTCGACGTGTTCGGAGAAAAATTTAAAGTTTCAAAGAGCCTGGTATATTCTTACGTCAAAGCGGTGATTGTCACAGAGATACACAGACTACAGTTATACCTTGCCGAAGAACTGGTCGATTCATTTGACTACCAGTTGACCACTGGAAATTGAAGTTATTTTACCAACTATAGGTTATGCTTGGAACCCGCAAAAAATCATCACGTGCTCCGACGAGCTTCTTTATGGGCCCATTCTCGCACGTGATAATTTTTCGCTCACGCTGTACAAAAAACTATCTTTAATTTTTCCGGGTCACCGATGTCTTGGCATTTTTTACTGTTAGACTTGGGTCATCGATGTCCTGGCATTTGACAGATACGCTATAATATTCACACACTGCTGAAAGTATTGTATCAGATATCGGAGCCAGACTTTTTGATTACAATGTTATTATATAATGTCCCATATAACACGATCACAGAGGCAAAAGAGAAATTTCAGTTCCCGAGGTTTCCCGGAGTCGTCTACGGAAATCAGATCATCTTTTTGTTTATCCATTCCTTGAAAAAAACATCATTAAACCGGATCTTTTTACCTTCTACATCTATGATATTTTTTTTTGTAAGCAAACTAATGGATTTTTGTATTGATCCCGGGGTTCCCAATTCATTTTCAGATATAAAATTTTTTGAAAATATCAAGTGTTCGGGCGACTTTACAATAGCTTTGAGAAGCAGTCTCTGATGCAACGATAAACCGTCCCACACAGCAATATAGTTGGCTGATTGCTCGATAATGATATTATTCAAAACAGCATCTATATCTTCTTTTTTTACTTCTTTTGCCGGCAAACATCTGTTCCACAAGTGGTGGCACAGGTACTGCACATTATATGGCACATTCTCGCTTTTTTCCAGAACAGTATCGATAATCTTTTCTTTGATTTCTACGGGACCTTTTGAAAATTGCTTTTTTACAAACCTCAGCATCTTCTCAGGTGCTATTTTATGCAGATTCATGATATCGCCTAATTTATAAAACGCCCTGTTCGGATCCGAAGCCATGCTGTAAAGTAAATGGCGCTTACTGCCGGCAAAAAGATAAGCAACGTTATGATGGTGTTGAAAACAGGCCCTCATTAATTTTTCCAGTCTTTCACCATCGAGATTAATAATCTCCTGAAATTCATCAAAAACAACGACAAAATTATTATTGCGCTTCTCGGCGATCTTTTGCGGCGCGTCCAAAACTTCCACAAGCGAATCCAGTAGCTCTTTTTCCCTCAATTTAACATCGATCTCGATTGAAGGCAGCCCATCATCGCCTAAAATGATTTTGGGCCTTACTTTGGGAAATAGATCTTTTATAAAATCGGATATTTTTTCTACTCTGGTTTTACTCGATCGAACGATACCTTTAGCGTAAGCTTCCAGTAGCTCACGAACAGAAGCCACCTTGTAAAAATCCATATAAAAGACGAATAGTCCCTTATTTTTAAGAAGTTCGAGGGCATTTACAATAAGAGATGTTTTACCGTAACGTCGCGGTGAAATTAAAAAAATATTATGTCCGCCTCGAAGTTCAGTTGTTAACCGCTCAATTTCAGCGGTCCTGTCGGTGAAATTCTCACCGGTTACCACTTCACCGTAATAAAATGGATTCAGTTTCATGCCCCACGCCCAATTATTCCTTTAAGAATTATTCTTATAGGCATAATTCCATAAGACATAACAAAAGTCAACCTATTTTTATTTAGCACATAAGTTCCCAAAAAGAACTCCTCAGAAACCTCCCTTAGCTCGATAAACAACATCGAGGCCATTGCGGATTTCTGGAGGGATCCGCCGCGGCGGAGGCCGGTAATTTATTCCGCCTGGCGAGGCTGAACTTTTCAATCTGGATATGGGATGATTAGTGGTCGCACTTAGTTGTGGCATGCTGGATAATCGTAACGATCAGATGCGTGGTTCGTGATATAGGGAGATTCGCCGAAAATTTTTCAAAAAACTATAAGGAGAAGTGCGTCCAAAAATTAGCCGTTCTTCTATCTTATTGATTTAACACGTTTATTGAAAAGATGAATTTTATGCTTGACAGAGGTAATATGGGATGTCCCGGATTATCACTAGCCCAAAGGGATAGAAGTTCTATGCTGAATTAAAGCGACAGGTCTACAAGATATTTTCATTTTATTTTCTTAAATGATAATCGATCATTTATGTAGATTGATATAACAACTCTGGCGATTGACCGCAAAAAATGATAGGGGCTTTTGTAGTACAATTGATTTTTATTTGTCATAGGCATTATAGTATTTATAGGGGTATTTATTTTTTCTTTTTATTATAATTAGTTATATGTGTGGTTGTGTGAATTTTATTTCATATTCACATGTTTTTTTCTATTAGGCCACTTCTCAAATCTATCAATTATTCCGTCAGGTATTGCCTTAGAACATATAACTGGCAACCCTAATTCATCCTTTATTTTTTGAACTAGTTCTTCTTGGCTCAACTCATAAATCAATATCTCCCTTGTTAATTATGATTTCTTTTTGTGATTTCGAGAGTTTTTTAATTTTTTGTTCCATCTTTAACGCCGACGATTTGCTCCCTATTTTTTTTTGAAACACCAACTCGAGAGGGCCCCTGCCACGAAGATATTTCGCGCCCTGTTTTACCATTTTCTGATGTTTTTCAAAACGCCTGGTAACATCATTTGATATACCTGTATACAGTGTACCATCGTGGCATCTGATCATGTATAAATACCACTCGGCTTTCTCCGCTTCCAACTGCGCCACCCATAGTTTTAAAGCTTTCCTAACTTTTTGATCTATAAAGGAAAAAATATGTTGAACAGTATCGCGGGAACTAGAACGTGTATGGCCAGCCACCTTTGTAACCTCGAACTTTAACTGGTCATGAAATTCGTAATATTTGCCGTATAAAGATGCGTTTCTTAACAGACGATTACCTCCCCTACTATGGAAACCGCTGCTTTCCAACCGGGCCCTTCTTGACAAAAGCCCTTCAACACACTGGGAATCAGAATAAATATGGAGTTTCTCCGACTCGGAAATGGTTGATCCAATACAATATTCTTCCAAAGCCCACAAAACTGTTTGGACCTCAAGTTTTGTAGAAGAAGTGTCTTCAAATCTTTTTAACACCAGAATTTCGTTCAGTTCCGATATTTTAATCAGGTTTGATGGGGTTTTAATAAACGATTCAGGAACGATAAGATAACCGCCCACACCAACTTTGAGTCCAGGATTCAAACTTGCATCGGTAAAGAGAGAATAATTGTTCATTAATAAGAGGATTTACGGTTCAGACGCGTATTTCCTTAACACGCCCAACCTCGCCGCTTTCCAAACGGACTTTAATGCCGTGGGGGTGATGGGGAGATTTTGTCAAAATGTCTTTCACTATACCTTTAGTGAGATTTCCCGATCGTTGGTCTTTTTTTAATACAATCAAAACCGGCAACCCGGGTTTTATATTCACACGAGTTGTACTATTCATAATTTACCTCATGTAAGATATGGTATAGTCCAGATACATAGGTGACATTATAGTTTTGATACATTATTATTTTTTCGTTTTATAGCGATTGGGTTCATCGAAATACGTAATATCCGCATATCCAGCGTAAATTTTTCCGGAATGTTTAACTCCTGAAGGGATGTAATATCTATCACCTTTGGTATAGGTTTCCTTTTTTCCACCAATCGTCAGGTCAATCTTGCCCTCCAAAACGATACCGATCTGGGCAGCATGAGAATGTTCCGGTAATTCAACATCCTTTTCGAATTCCATAAAAATTATTTGATGAGTATCGGATTGAGAAAGATATGCTTTTATTCCTTCTAACGGTATATCAGCTTCAGGAAGATTTTTGATAGGATCTGGAAATACTTCTGACATTGAAACTCCTTTCATTCATTGAGTATAACTTTTGGATAATCCGCTTGTAACCTTTCCACTGCATTTCGAAAAATAGATGAAGTTCTGTTCTTGCACGAAATGTAAGAAAAGTGCAGAGGCACAAGTCGATGTTCATTCTATCGTTATCTTTGTTCTTTTTTTTCTTGAAGAATACTAACCTGTTTATCAATTAGGGAATACTACTACACGATATTGTTCATGATCAACAATTCCATATTCAATCTGATCTGGATCCCATGTAACATTATTCGTCTCGTACAGTGATCGTGAAAAGCAAAATATGCCTGGATTCTTAGAACAAAAACGTTCCATCTTTCTATATATCTTCCCTGCGTCACTCCAACCACGATTGATTTCCTTTTTCTGTGGGAAAAAATTAACGTCCATCCCACCTCCTTGACAATGACTTAGAAAGTGCCCTCTTTCTTTACCATGATAATGATGGGTAAAATCTGGTATAAAGCCAGCCTGACGGTTTTCATCTCGGGCATCTGTCGTTGATTGAGATAAACCAAAGAAACAAACGACGCGTTCGTAATTGTAATCAAAAAGACATTGATAGTGACCATCTGAGAATTCTAGAATTTCATTAGATGTCTGGATCATTTCATTGTACGCATCTATCCACACATTCGAAAGTTCATTCAGAACCCATGCCTCAATTTCTTCTTTTCTACATTCAGTTTTTGCACGAGAGTAAAGCATATCATAATCAATATTACTTAGTTGGATTATACCTGAAGCAACTGCTTCATCGATTTCTCTCCATAGATTCGTCGTATCCGTCATCAGCACGATTTTTTTAAAGTTGAACTGATATTCCTTGTCAGAAGATAGTGAGTGATCGGAATTTTTCCGGAACGAGCGGGAAAATACGGAAAAAATTCTGCCCGAATGGAAAAATACGGCATTTTCTTTTTTACAGTTAGTCTTAACATGAAAAACGGCAGGTTACAAATGTTTATGGATAGGAAGCAACTTTCTTCTTGTATAATTTGCAGACGAATCTCTGAAAGGACAATACCGGGCCGGTAATTTATTCCGCCTGGCGAGGCTGAACTTTTCAATCTGGATATGGGATGATTAGTGGCAGCTTTAGTTGTGGCATATTGGATAATTGTAACGATCAGATGCGTGGTTTGCGATATGGAGAGATTCGCCGAAAAATAGTCAGTAAACTATAAGGAGAAGTATGCCCAAAAACTAGCCGTTCTTTTATCTTATTGATTTAGCACGCTTATTAAGATTATGAACTTTATGCTTGACAGAGGTAATATGGGATGTCCCATATGATCAAATCATTAATATGTCATAATATTAAAATTCACCTGTACTTAGCTTTTGGGATTCAAATTCTTCAGACGAATCGTGGCCGCATAGCGATGGGCGTCCATACCTTCGTATTTTGCTTGCGTCTCAGCGTACTTGGCCAACTTCAGCGAAGCTTGCAGGGTTGTCTCCATGTGAGTGATGACTTTCAAAAACATTCCGACCCAAAGACCTCCCGTATAGCGAGCTGCCTCACCTGTGGGCAGGGTATGGTTGGGCCCGGCAATTTTATCGGCAAAAACTTCAGCCGTATTTTCACCTATAAACGCGGAGCCGTAGTGTTTGAGCATGGTCAAGGCCTGCCTCGGTTTGGTGGTATGAATCTCAAGGTGCTCAGGCGCGTATTCATTGGCATATCGTGCTGCATGATTTAAGTTATCTACGACAACAACCACTCCTTTGTTTTCCCATGAGGCCCGGGCCACTTCTTCGGTCGTTCTTTGCTTTAGCTGGCGCTCAATTTCATCCATAGTTTGCCTGGCCAAGGATTCGGATACGGTTACAAGACAACCCCGGGCATTGGGATCGTGCTCACATTGAGCCAAGAGATCTGCCGCCAAGTAATCGGCCCTGGCGGATTCGTCGGCAATAATCAGCACTTCGCTGGGACCGGCGAGAAAATCGATTCCGACGGCTCCGAAGACCTGTCGCTTTGCCTCTGTGACAAATTGATTACCGGGGCCGACAATCAGATCCACGCGGGAAATAGATTCTGTCCCATAAGCCAATGCTCCAATTGCCTGGATTCCTCCAAGACAGTAAATTTCATCCACTTCCATTTTATGCATTGTATAAAGTATTCCGGGATTAATAGCCCCTTGACTTCCCGGTGGGCTGCAGGCAACGACTCGGCCGACACCGGCGACTTTTGCCGGAATGACCGACATTACAGCCGCCGTCAAGCAAGGATATCTACCTGCCGGAACGTAGCAACCACAAGAATCAACCGGAATAATTCGATGGCCCATCTTCATACCCGAACCTATTTCTTTGTCAAACTCAACCATGCTCTTTTTCTGGGCCTGAGCAAAAGCAGTAACCTGGGAAATGGCAAAGTCAAGCTCCTCGATTACTTTTACCGGAAGTTCTTTCTTGGCCTTAGCCGCCTGATCAGGCGTGATCCTGAAGGAGGGAGGATCATAATTATCAAATTTTTTCTCGTAGTAGCGAAGTGCGCTATCTCCTCTTTGTTTTACCTCGGCAAGAATGGAGCGCACCGTCTCTTGAAGTTGGGTAACATCTTCCTCGGCCACGGGTTTCGCACTTTTTATCTCTCTGTAATACATATGATTAGCATCCTTATTTTTAGGCAATCTTGTCTGCCGCAGTACTTTGGCATATTATATATTTTAGGCATTCTTTTAATTACCCGGAATTTGTTTTAAAAGAAAACATCGCTTTTAACCCTTGGGCTTCGGCTTATCCGGACCAGGAAAATTCGTCCACTATTTCTTTGTCAAAGATGAGGCATTGCTTTTTCAACGCGGATAAAGCAAAAATGGCGAATAGTGAATATGCTTCTGCTACAGCACTACATATTGAAGCATCCATCAATACATACAATAACATTCCGAATAACCAAAGCGGGCTTTATTGTCAATATCGATTTTTTGCGGTGAAATTGAGATTTTAGGCAAATTCGAATCCGCCGCCGGATTTGGCTGTGGCTGGATTTTTTTTAAAGGTAGGTTTCAATTGGATAATCGTAACGGTCAGATGCGTGGTTCGTGATATAGGGAAATTCGCCGATAATTTTTCCATAAACTATAAGGAGAAGTGCGCTTAAAATTAGTTGTTCTTGTATCTTATTGATTTTACACGCTTATTGAAACTTTGAACTTTATACTTGACAGAGGAAATATAGGATGTCCCCGAGTTCACACTGTGCCTTAATTCACGATTCAAGCTTTGATACCGATATCCAATCCCGATCTGTTCCTTGAATTCCTGATTACACTTATAAAGGAAGAATACGGGCTCGCAATTTTTTTTGGTCAATAGTGACTATCGCACCATCTTTGAGGTGCTTCTCAAACTGGTGAAGCGCTGAAACCACAAGCAAGTATAGGTGTTCGGGAGTCACATCTTGGGTACGAACTTGAATTACACTTGGACAATCAGCTTTGGTAGCAGCAAGTATGGTTCCAAAATCCAGATCATGCGTGAAAACGACATATCCATTGGACCTGGCATATTCCAGAATTTCATAATCCGGAGCGTCTGGTCGGCCGATACTGGACCAGTGGGTTGCTTCCAAACCCGCTTCCTTTAGTACGGACACCCACTTCGGGGAAAGATTCATGTCTATTAATAGCTTCATGCCGATGTCGAAACGAGTGGAACGTCTATTTCTTCAACACGCCATGCGGCGTAAGAGAGTGCCTCGTCAATGTCTTTAGCTTCCAGATAGGAATACAATTTCAAAATTTCCTCCTTGGTGTGTCCCGAGGCAACAAGGCCGACTATCATCCCTACAGTTACACGCATGCCACGAATGCAGGGTTTCCCTCCCATGATATCGGGATCGAAGGTAATTCTGTTTAACGGTATCATTTTAGACCTCCACTGATAATTTTTTTTGCCCTGAAGTAATTATACTGTGTCACGCCTCTTACTGCAAGTTTTTCTTTTTTGGAATACCTTTTGGAATAATTTCCGTGACGTGGTTATCCGAGTTGGTATCGACTTGTCAAATGCCAACTTTCATGAAAAATGGACGGAACAATTTGCAGTATCGATTAAGGTATATAACCCCCTAATAAACCATTTTACATTTTCGGCGAGAAGGTCCGACAAACGATGTCGGTGCCATATGGCACAAATATAGGCGGGACTGAACTTTTCAATCTGGATATGGGATGATTAGTGGTCGCACTTAGTTGTGGCATGCTGGATAATCGTAACGATCAGATGCGTGGTTCGTGATATAGGGAGATTCGCCGAAAATTTTTCAAAAAACTATAAGGAGAAGTGCGTCCAAAAATTAGCCGTTCTTCTATCTTATTGATTTAACACGTTTATTGAAAAGATAAATTTTATGCTTGACAGAGATATTATAGGATGTCCCTAATAGCACTGATAGCATAACCCTGGCATGAGGGGCTGGAAAAAGCTTAAGACAACCTTGGATACTATACAAAAATATCGTTTTTAGGTAGCCTACACAAAAGAGAAAAAATCGCTCGCTTTTACCAGTCCACCTCAATGCCCTTGATACTATTGAAGGCCTCCTCCTAAGATATGATATAGTATAGTTTGCCCTACA
>CAZLRK010000003.1:0-61455 GCA_964561845.1 uncultured Desulfobacterales bacterium
TTCTTTGGCAAAAGTCGCTTAACTGGGTGTCCATTTTTACTTGACCAGATCAACTTTGGAATATGTGATTGAGGCAGTTGCCGGGATGATGGTAATGATATTCGGATTGCTTTTTCTTGCAGTTACGCTTTGAGTACATTATTCAGGATACCCTCAAAAAAGTTATGATCGTTTAGCATTTAACTTAATTTGTCTAATTCAAAAAGGACAAAAGGGATGTTTTTCAAAGGTTCAACATGTAAACAATTGCTACAATAACCGCAGCGAAATGCTACAGTTCCATAATTAAATGATTTTATTCCATATATTATATTTATCCTCGACTTATCCCTTCAAGGTGTAAACGATTTTATCATATTAGTCTTTTCCCTTAGATTCACTAAACATTGAATACCTTTCAGCACATCGAAAAAAATCCAACAATTTCAATATGAAATGAAATTAAAAGGGCATTAAGGTTTTTGGCATCGTAGTTGCATTTAAAGAGGATAAGAGCAAACTTTAAAAGAGGGTTCAAGAGGTCTTGGCTCCAATCAAGAAGAAAGGAGGTTAATAATATGAAAACAAAAGCAGGCAAAAATAAAGAAAGGAAAGCAAAGCGGATTGTGGGATTCCAGGTTATAGAAGAGGAATGTATCTGGATGAAGGCAGGGATTGTAAATTTCCGGCTGTGTGACAATGCATATGATTGCTACAATTGTCCCTTTGATCTGGGGATGAGAAAGGCTATGGATCTGAAATCACCTACCGATATAACAGAGGAACAGCCGGCCTGGGTGCAATATCTGAAGAAAAGGTATCATGGTGTATCTCGGCCATGTCGTCATGCCTTAACGGGGCGCATTAACGCGCCGAAAATCTGCACGCTTAGCTACGAGTGTTACCATTGTCCTTATGATCAGATGCTGGATGATTTCGATCTATCTTATACTATGGAAGCTCCCAGCTACCAAGTAGCATCGGGTTATCGAATAGCTCAAGGCTATTATTACCACATGGGGCACAGTTGGGCTCGGATAGAACATGGTGGACGTGTCAGAATAGGATTTGATGACTTCCTCGTCAAGGTGTTTGGAACACCACTGAACCTTGCCCTTCCTCCGCTGGGCGCCGCTTTGAAACAAGACGAAATGGGATGGACATTTGGCAGGAATGGCCATAAGGCTGCGGTTTTGTCCCCTGTAACAGGGACCGTGCTCGCTGTGAACCACAAGACTATGGAGCATCCTGAAATCACTCATCATGATCCTTATCAGGAGGGATGGCTGTTTATATTAGAACCTAAACTCCCTAAAAGGAATTTGAAAAGGCTGTTTTTTGGAAAGGAGAGCTTTCAGTGGATGGAACAGGAGAGCCAGAAGTTAATGACACTTATGGGGCCGGAATATGAACAACTGGCAGCTACGGGTGGTGAGGCGATCAATGACCTCTTTGGTAATTTTCCGGATCTCGGATGGAGCCGTCTGGCGCAAACGTTTCTCCGTACTGAGAGGGTATGACAAGAATAATTCAACATCGACACAAGATTGTCAATGTGATTGTTAATCATAGATGTCAGGAACAGTTTTAGATTTTATGTTTTAACATTTAGGTTGAATGATGGCGACCTTTTTAAGATTGAGAGAATACCTCTGCTTAAAACCTAACACCTTAAACTTAAAACGTTTACGTTAAGACATTTGCTTTCTATATGACCTGAAAGGGGTCTTCAAGGCGAAGTCTTGGATGAGACATAGTATCAATCTTTTGACATTTGTCGCCGCAGATCGTCCCGAAGGTAGGTGGAGCAGTACCTGCAAAAATAAAGGGGTGTATTGTCCAGATCCCGGAGTTTTCCTGAAAAATGCATAATACACCTTTCATCCATGCAATGAAAGAGATTAAAAAGATGTCCCGACTCGTGAAGGGCTACTTTAGCGGCTCTCTCAAGTAAAAGAGGCGTGAAGGAGCCGGAGCCCTTTAAATCTTTTCTTAGCCTATAGAGCGAAATCAGTGCATATTTTCCCCCTTGCCTTGCTTCACCAAATACATGGGTTAATATGGGAACGAAGATGTCAACATCCAGGATACATACTACTTTAGAATAATCGTGGAAAGATTCTGATTCAAGGCCCTTAAGGATAGCCCCGGCATTATATTGAAGTCTCTTCTTGTCGTGGGCATAGGCAGGATGTTCCAGAGGGGGGAGAATGTCTGCATCGAGGTTTAGATAACCAAGGAGATGTGCCGCTATGGTTTTAGATATGATTTCCGGAACATTTCCAATGGGCGCCACTCCCATGCGTATCATTGTTGGGTTCATAACGTGAGATGTTCGACAAATTAGCTCAAGGTCTCTTTAAGTTGTAACGTTTTATCATCTTATGCAGGGTGACTCGGTTGATACCCAGGATCTTTGATGACTTAGTCACGTTCCACGCACAATCCTCCAAGATCTGTTGAATGTGATTCTTTTCCATTTCACGCAGTGTTCGCGTCTTTAAGATCGGGGAAGCAGAAGGACGAAGGAATGAGAAACTATTGCTATCAAGGGTCCTGGAGTTGGATAGAACTACAGCCCGTTCAATAGCATTCTCTAATTCTCTCACATTTCCAGGCCAGTCATAATCCTTTAGCAGTTCTATAGCGCCTTTCTTAACGTGATCAACCCGTTTGGTGGTTTCATGGCTATACTTCTGAAGAAAATGCTGTAGTAAAAGGGGAATGTCCTCTTTCCTTTCCCTCAATGGAGGGATATGGATTACAATAACATTGATACGATAGAAAAAGTCTTCTCGGAAGGCACCCTCGGCAACTTCTTTTTCCAGGTCCCGTCTGGTGGCTGAGATCAATCGAAAATCCACATTTATTGGTTCTCTCTCACCGATCCGGATGATTTTCTTCTCTTCCAAAACCCGTAAAAGATCCACCTGCATCTTTGGGCTGATCTCTCCGATTTCATCAAGAAACAAGGTGCCCCCTGAAACCACTTCCACGAAGCCTTTCCGGGCGTGTATTGCACCGGTGAAGGCTCCTTTCTGATGACCAAACAGTTCACTTTCCAACAGAGTGTCCGGTATCGCGCCGCAATTAAGGGTAATGAAAGGAGCGTGAGATCGTTGACTTTTGGCATGTATGGCCTTGGCGACAAGTTCTTTTCCTGAACCGGTTTCACCAGTAATCAGAACAGAAGAATCGCTTTGAGCAACTACCAGAATTAGGTCAAAGATCTTCTCCATAGCAGGAGATTGGCCGATGATGTTATCAAAGCGAGTTATTTGCTCTAAACGTCCTTTAAGATAGTTGTATTCAGATTTAAGCTTTTTTTCATGAGCTATCTTCTCCATTACAAGGGAAAGTTGATCCGGTTTAAAGGGCTTAAGTAAGTAGTCGCTAGCCCCGAGTTTCATTGCATTAACAGCCGTTTCAATAGAGCCATAGGCTGTGATGATGACTACTATCGTATCAGGGTATTCTTTTTTCACTCTTTCCAGTAGTTCAATGCCATCCATTTTAGGCATCTTTATGTCCACAAACAGAAGCTCAAAGGGAAATTTTTCTAATTTTTCCAGGGCCTCAAAACCTGAAGAGGCTGTTTCTACCACATGGCCCATTTTTTTAAACCAATGGAGAAACGATTCACGGACGATCATTTCATCGTCCACGATCATGATGCTCATCTTTTCATTCATGGCGTTTTCCCCTCGTATTCGAAAATTCTTAAAAGATCGGGAAATTCAAGATAAAGGAACTTCCCTTTCCAACCCGGTTGTTCACCTTGATATTTCCTCCATGATTCTTAACTATACCATACACCATGGATAATCCGAGTCCAGTACCTTCACCATCTTCCTTGGTGGTGAAAAAGGGATCAAAGATGTGGTCCAACTCTTCCTCAGTTATTCCTTGTCCTGTATCTTGTATTTCTATCAAGGCTTTCTTATGGGCGCTGTCCAGTTTGGAGATCATTGTCAATTGGCCTCCTTGGGGCATGGCCTCGATGGCGTTGAAGATCAGATTGAGAAAGCATTGCTGCAACTGATTAACATCTCCTTGCATTATTAAAGGCCTGGGATAAAGCTCGGTGTTCAGATAGATGTCCTGTAGCTCCATTTTGTGGCTGGTCAATGTAATAACTTCCTTTAGGATTTCGCTGATATCAACGTCATTGAATCCAGTGTTGGATTGACGTGAGAAAGAAAGGAGGCCGGAGATAATGTTGCCACATCTTTCCAACTCACTGGACATAATAGAGAGGTGTTCCTGGAACTTTTTCAGTTCATCCGGGCCCGGCACATCCTCTTTTAGGATATCTATCATAAGATGGCTGAAGGTCAATAGCCCTTGAATGGGATTGTTGATTTCGTGGACGCAACTGGCCACAAGCTTTCCTAGAGAAATCATTCGATCTTCCTGGACTAGTTTTTTAAGATCGGCCTTTAATAAATTGACCCGCCTTTCCCATGTGGATGAGAGGTCTTCTGTGAGGTCTCTGCTTATCTCGATAATTCGTGCAACTTCACCGTTCTGGTCTTTTAATGGATAGGTAACCAAATCACAGTAAATTGAATGGTCTCCGGAGAGGAAATGTTCATGAAAGACATGGGCTGATTCACCGGTCCTCAATGTCTCAAGCATAGGGCATCTCAACGCTGGTTGCGAAGCTGAACACGGGGCATTCAGTCCATGGGTGATTTCGTAACAATACGCTCCTATCACCTCATCTTTGGATTTGTTGAAGGCCTTCAAATAAGCTTCGTTGGCCTCAACAATCATGAAATCAGGACTCAAGACTGAGATCTGTTCGTTGGCCTGTTGCATGAGAAAGTTGGAGGCCATTTTCTCAAGAAGTATCTGTTTCTCAACCGATTTCAGTTGCTGATCTTGAAGAAAAAAATTCCTTAATACTCTGCTGATATTGTGTTCCAGTACACCAACTCCGATGGGCCTTAATCGTATAAGTTCAAGAAGTACCTCCCTACTGCCTGTTAGCTCAATTACACCATCCAGGTCTTTATTTTTAAAAAGGTCCTGGAAGTCATTTGTTGTATAGATTCCCATCTCTTTGGCGAGACAAAAACCTTCAGCCTCCTGGTTGATATCACAGACACCAACCACCTTAATATCTAGAAAAGTGAAAGGTTCATTCTGTAAAAGTCTTAAAAAGAATTTACAGGCCCTGCCGCCCCCGACAATAGCTAAATTAAAGGATAATTTCTCGAGAATAAAGTTGCTTGTCTTATTATTCTCTTTCATAATAATATCTATAGTCACATTTGTTCTTTAACGTGGTATCAAATGTTGGAGTGATCAGGAGACCAAGTTATCAGTGACCGGTTACCGGGCACTTCTACGCTTACCATAACTTTTTTAAAAGTTACTGTTTTTATATTAAAACATTATAGGGTTTAAAAGTCAATATTGATGAATTATTGAAAAATCTACCGAATATATTAAATGAAATGCTAAAAACGTATGTCTTTTGCGGACAATTTCATTCACGATTAGATAAATGTTAAAAATTTTCCTTGTATTTTTAAATTATTTTTATTAATTAAAAAGGTTCTTGGCAAAAATAATTTTTCAGGAGGTTGTATGGTTGATTCAAAAGGCTGGGATTGGGAAACCAGCGAGAAGACGATTGCAACAAATGATTGGAAAGATAAATTCAAATGGGTTGAAGAACCATATGTCAGCCCTGATGGTGAGAAGATAGCTGCCGTTGTGAATATTGATGAAGGTGAATTTAATGTATGTGTTAACGGGGATACATGGGAAAACACCTTTGACAAGATATGGTATCTCAGATTCTCACCGGATGGCCGCCTTACCGCACTGATATCTGAGATGGGCGAATGGACCGTCGCAGTTGACGGAACACCCTGGGGAAATAAATACGGCTATGTTTGGAACACCATGTTTAGCCCGGACGGTAAAAATATTGTCGTGGCTGTCCAGCAGGATATGAAATACTGCATGGCGATTAATGACGTTCTCTGGGATGAAGCCTTTGCGAATATGACAAATGTTATTTTAAGCCCCGATGGAAAAAGAACCGCGGCAACGGTTCAAGTCGTGAATTTTGGTGCGGCCGAGATACATAAGTTTCAAGAGGGCGCTTATACGGCTGCAATTGACGGCAAAGCCTGGGACAACAAATTTGTCAATGTTTGGAACAAGGCTTTCAGTTCTGACGGCCAAAAACTGGCTGCTGAAGTGAGACTCAATCTTTATGATTATACCATTGCGGTGGACGGTACTGCATGGGATAAAACATTCGGTTGTGTCTGGGAACCGGTGTTTAATCCCAATAACGGATCGGTTGTGGCGCCGGTGAAGGCAGAAGGAAAATGGAGGCTGGCGGAAGACGGCAATCTGATTTGGGACAGGGGGTTCGTGCAGTTGTGGCACCAGAAGTATAGTCCTGATGGAAAAAAACTTGCGGCTATCGTAGCGCCCAAATTTGGGAGATGGACCGTAGCCGTGAACGGCAATGCATGGGATAGTACATTCTGTGATCTTGTAACGGATATGGTTTTCAGCCCGGACAGTAATAAAATAGCAGCAATTGCCAAAGAGGGTGAAAAATGGAAAGTCGTTGTAGATGGTTCGGTATGGTCCAATACCTTTGATATGGCATGGAAACCTGTTTTCAGTCCGGACAGTGAATATACGGCGACGAAAGTAGAAAAGAATGGAAAATACACAATTGCCGTAAATGACAGGTTATGGCAGCATGAGTGTGATGCGGTCTGGGATCCGGTTTTCAGCCCTGATGGAGACAAGATTCTCATCCGTGCCGTTGAAAATGGTACATATTATAGACGTATTATGCCTGTAAAAGAACTAACACGCTAAGGGGGAAAACATGCATGATTTTTACAATTTTGTAACCGGTCCGCTTGCATGGGTGGCTTTTATTATTTTTATCGGCGGCAGCCTGTACAGACTGATTAATATGATTTCTCTGGTAAATAAGAAAGAAAAATTAATTTTTAGCTATATGAGCTGGAAGTACAGCCTGAGATCCATACTTCACTGGATCACACCCTTTGCCACGGTAAACATGAAAAAACATCCTGCAATGACCATTGTATCTTTTGCATTTCATATCTGTCTTATTATCACTCCCATTTTTCTTCTATCCCATATTATCCTGTGGGATGAATCCTGGAATATAAGCTGGTGGTCTCTGCCGGACAATGTTGCGGATATAATGACCCTTATCGTTATTGCCGGTTGCGTATTCTTTCTTGTCAGGAGACTTAAATCGCCGGAAGTACAATTTGTAACATCAGCCTCTGATTATATTTTGCTTGCCATCGTGGCAGCGCCGTTTATCACCGGATTTTTAGCCTATCATCAGTGGTTTGGTTATAAATTTTTTCTAAACTTCCATATTCTTTCTGGAGAGATCATGCTTGCGGCCATTCCTTTTACCCGATTGAGCCACATGTTGTTTTCGGCGTTTACAAGAGCCTATATGGGATCTGAGTTTGGCGGAGTAAGACATGTAAAAGACTGGTAATCTTATTTATCATTGTAAATTGAGGAGGAACTTTCATGGCTGAACCTGCAATAAAGGAAGAAAAAAAGATTTTTGATGAAGGTTTGGAAGTAGGAGCAGCAAAGCTTACTGAAGAAAAGATTGAAAAGACAATAAATACAATACTAGGCGCTGAAACAGGCGCACGTCTTAAAACTTATGTAGATACATGTGTCCACTGCGGCCTCTGCTCTGAAGCATGCCATTTTTACCTTTCCAATGATAATGATCCGCGCTTTTCCCCTGTTGGCAAGGTGAAACAGACCATGTGGGAAATATTGAAAAACAAGGGTAAAGTAAGTCCCGAGTTTATCAAAAGGGCTTCCGAGATTGCCTCAACAGAGTGTAACTTGTGTCGACGATGTGTCCAGTATTGTCCCTTTGGTATCGATATTGCCTACATCATAACCGTGGTGCGGCGCATTTGTCATCGCCTGGGTGTAACTCCCCTTTATATTCAAGACACTGCGCACAGCCACTCTGCTACCATGAACCAGATGTGGGTTAAAGACGACGAGTGGCCCGATACATTACAGTGGCAGGAAGAGGAAGCACAGGGTGAAATTCCTACGCTGCGTATCCCCCTTGAAAAAGAAGGTTCTGATATTATGTACTCAATTATAGCGCCGGAACCAAAATTCCGCGCTCAATTGATATATCAAGCAGCCGTGATAATGGATGTTGCAGGAATGAACTGGACAATGCCGGCGACTTCCGGATGGGACAACAGCGATATGGCCATGTTTACCGGTGATTATGAAATGATGGGGAGACTGAAAAGGCATCATTTTGAAACCGCGGCGCGGCTGAAGGTCAAAAAAATCGTCATGGGGGAGTGTGGTCATGCCTTCCGTTCAATTCATGATGTAGGCAACAGATGGCTCGCCTGGAAATGGGCGCCGATTCCCGTGATCCATGCGGTCCAATTCTTTTATGAATTGCTGCGGGACGGCAAAATAAAAGTGGCCAAAAAACTTGACCAAACTGTTACAATCCAGGATCCATGCAATATCGTCAGGGGCATGGGACTCCATGAAATGATCCGTGAGCTCGCCAGGGCATTTTGCAAGGACGTGGTGGAAATGGAACCGAATCGTGAACACAATTACTGCTGCTGCGCAGGCGGTGGAGTTGTTAACTGCGGCCCCCCATATAAGATGAAACGCGTGAAGGGAAACAGGATAAAAGCAGAACAATTGTTTGCCGCTAAGTCAAGGGGAGCACAGACCATTATTTCTCCTTGTCATAATTGCCACGGGGGTCTTGAAGACATCGTTAGTCACTATGAACTCGGGATGCATCAAAAATTCCTGGGTGATATCATTTATGAATGCATGGAAAAACCTGAATGATAAAGGAGAAAACAGGATGAAAAAGACCGCCATATTTTTATTGACATTTATATTTATTTCCGGGTTCATATTCGTATCAGCATATTCTCAGGACGAAATGGAATTTGTTGATAACCGTGTCTTTGAAAATCCGGAGAGAGTATCTTCAGTTTTTCCACATGATGGGCATAACGAAACAGCAGAAATTGAAGAATGTAATGACTGCCACCATATTTATGAAGATGGAAAATTAGTGGAAGATGAATCGTCCGAAGATCAGATGTGTTCGGAATGCCATGAAATAAAAGCTTCCGGAAATATGCCGGCATTGATGAAGGCGTATCACACAAACTGTAAAGGGTGTCACCTGGAAAAAAAGAAAGGCCCGATTATGTGCGGTGAATGTCATAAAAAATAGATTTTAATTCACCAAAAAATACAAAGGAGAGGTATAAAATGGCAAAAAAGATTCTGGTCATCGACGATGAACCCGTTACCGTTAAATATCTTGTAACGCTTTTTGAAGACAATGGTTATGAGACTTGTAGCGCCGCTGATGGTGCGGATGCAATGGAAGTTGTAAAAAATGAAAAACCGGATCTAATAACCCTTGACCTCGACATGCCGCAGGAATGGGGCCCGAGATTTTATCGAAGACTTATAAAAAATAAAGAATTTAAAGACATACCGGTTATTGTTATCAGCGGAATAGACGGCGATCATGCCATAGGAAAGGCTGTAGCTTTCGTAAAAAAACCGTTCGATACGGATAAACTTTTAGGAATAGTTAAAAGAACGATCGGTTAAAGCAACTGAGAATATTATCACAAAACCGGAGTATTAAGATCCAGATTTCCATAATATTCTACACACTTAATTTGTGCTGGTCTAAATTAATTCCCCCTTTTTGCCCTCCGAAAACTACCCAGGAGTATTATTCATGGTTATTTCCAACCTTTGGAAAGTTGTTCTAATCGACGATGAAGAAGATATCCGTGAAGTAACAAAAATATCCCTTGAAGACAAGGGGTATACAGTAAACACTGCTAAAGACGGTGAGGCAGGAATACAACTGTGCAAAGAGATGTCTCCTCAAATCGTTATCACGGACATTCGCATGCCGAAAATGAACGGAATTCAGGTCCTCGATACCATAAAAAAGGATGATCCAGATATAGAAGTCATTGTAATTACTGCATTTGGTGAGATGGACCTGGCCATCCAGGCTCTCCAGTTAGACGCTTCGGATTTTATAACTAAACCGATCAATGATGAAGCGCTTCACCTTGCCTTGAAGCGTGCTCAACACCGCTACACTTCTAAAAAACAACTTAAGGACTACACCGCTCTTCTGGAAAAGGAAAAGGCAGAAACCGCCCAAGAGCTGATAAGAACACTGTCTTTCCGAGAAAATCTCATAGAGAGTTCCATGGACGGGATAATAGGATGTGATGAAAAAGAAAATGTGATTATATTCAACAAAAGCATGGAAAAGATGCTCGGTTATTCCAAAAATGAAGTTTTCAATAAAATGACCCTTGATCAGTTTTTTTTTCCAGGCGAAGAAATACGGTTCAAAACAGAACTCGCAAGTGAGAAGTATGGTGGGGAAAACCGGCTTTTTCTCTATGAAACTACACTGCTGGAAAGCTCCGGCCTGACAATTCCCGTTGAAGTTTCGGTCATTGTACTGTTTAACGAGAACAGGGAAGATGGTTTGGTCTGTTTTTTCAGGGACCTTCGTGAAATCCGGAAACTTGAGCGAGAGGTTGCTGATCAGGCCCGCATACTTCACCAGGACAAAATGATGTCCCTGGGGCGGCTTGCGGCAAGCGTAGTGCATGAAATTAACAATCCTCTATCCGGAATTCTCAATTATTTGAGGCTTATGGCACGTATTCTGCAACGCGGCACACTAGATGAAAAGCGCCAAAATAAATTTCAGCAGTATCTAGACCTTGTGGAAAACGAAACGAGTCGTTGTTCTCGGATCATTTCCAACCTTCTTACTTTTTCGCGAAAATCCGCTCCGTCTTTTGAGCAGGTGCAAATTGACGAACTTTTAAACCGATGCATGCTTCTTAGTCAGCATAAACTTGAGTTGAGCAACATCAACCTTGTTCATTCCATGGAACCGGGAATACCTCCTGTACTTGGCGACTTCAACCAACTACAGCAATGTATCATAAATCTTATTTTCAACGCGATTGACGCCATGCCGAATGGGGGAACACTTAATCTTGAGGGGCGTTGCGATTCTACAACCGGTTTTGTATTTATCAAGGTGAAAGATTCAGGGCCGGGAATTCCCGAGGAGGATATTCCACATATCTTTGAACCCTTTTTCACCACCAAAAAAGAGGGATATGGGGTAGGGCTCGGACTTTCCACAATTTACGGTATTATGGAACGTCATAAGGGAACCGTGACCATAGAAAACCGGTCCGGGCAAGGCGCTGCATTTATACTCAAACTTCCTGTAGGATAAAGCAGGGATCATATTGTATTTAAAAAGAAACGCCTATTCGTAATATTTTAGCTGTTTGAAAACCAGGTCACTTCAAAGGTAATTAAATTTTAAACCGTGTAAAACTCGCGCATAAGTGAGCGTAAAGAAAGAACAGTGCATGTCTCTTTAATAAAACATCAAAGCTATAAATGCCGATTAGCCGTTAACACAAATAATGCAAGCCCCTGTTCTTTCTTAACTCTCACTAATACGCTCAGACAGTTACACGATTAAAAATTAAACAACCTTTGAAGTTTGACAGTTACTTTTAAAAGGCTAAAATGTTACGCCTATTCAAATTTGAGGAATAAGGATGGCAATAAAAATAGGTAAACCCGCCGATCCCAATTTAAGCGTAATTCAGTGTGAGAAATGGATAGAGCTCCTGGATGAATTGAATGTCGGGGCATTCACTGTGGATCTTCACCGTCGGATTTCATCCATGAACTTAAACGCTCAGGCGCTTATTGGGATGCGAGAAGTTGAAGTGGTCGGCAGAGATTGTCGTGAAGTCTTTGTAGGGGTCCCCTGTTTAACGACTTGCATATTCAGTGAGAAAGTTGATGTTGAAGCAGAAGAGCCTATTGTGGAAATCTTTGACGAAGATGATACCAGACACCTGGTGACACGGATGGCCACGCCCTTTTACGGACCGGATCGAAATGTGGCAGGATGTTTGACCATACTCCAAGACAACTCACCCATTGCCGACCTTATCAATAGAGTTCACCACGAAGAACGCAGCCTTAAAATCATTCTTGACAACCTTGATGTGGGTATTTTCACGGTAAACCGTGGAGGGCTCATCACATTTTTTAATAGGGCAGCTGAAAAGATTCTTGGTTACAATCGCGGTCAGGTGTTGGGAGAACCCTGTTCAGCAATTTTTGGAGGAGATCAAACGCCTGATATTTGTTTGCTAAAGGCGTCCATAGAAGACGGCAGCTCGCGCGTTTCTCAGGGCGGAAGGATGTATACCATTGATGATGTATCCATTCCGGTTCGTGCTACTTATATGGCTCTTAAAAACGAAAAAGGAACCGTTGTAGGAGGGCTTGTTACTTTCCATGATCTCACTTTAATTCGTCAGCTCAACCAGGTAATCAGCGACCGCTATACTTTTTATGACATGATCGGAAAAAGCCCTGCCATGCAGAATATCTTCGAAATGGTGAATGTGGTATCAGAAAGCGATGCCACGATTCTTATTGAAGGAGATACAGGTACCGGAAAGGACCTATTGGCCAAGGTTATCCATTCCGCAGGCAGGCGTTCTGATAAGCATATGATCAAGGTAAATTGTGCGGCAATTCCGGATAATCTTCTTGAATCGGAATTATTCGGTTACATCAGGGGGGCATTTACCGGAGCGGATCGGGATAAACCCGGGCGTTTTCAGGAGGCAGACGGAGGAACAATATTTCTGGATGAGATCGGCGAAATACCTCTTTCCCTTCAGGCTAAACTTTTAAGGGTTTTGGAAGATAAAGAATTTTATCCCCTAGGTGGTCGTAGAACCGTAAAAGTTAATGTACGTATTATTTCTGCTACAAACCGTAGTTTGGAAAGGTTGGTGGACGAGCAACTTTTCCGTGAGGATCTCTTTTATCGGCTTAATGTGCTGCGATTAGAGCTGCCTTCCCTGAAAAATCGACGTGAGGATCTTTCTTTACTTATTTCTCATATAATCAGGAAATTGTGCGTTACAAAAGAGAGCGGGCCACCTGCGATTTCCCAAAAAACCATGGAAATTTTGCTCAACTATGATTATCCTGGTAATGTCAGGGAACTTGAAAACATTCTTGAACACTCTCTGTTAATCTGTCGTGGCAAGGAGATAAAGCCTGAACATCTTCCAATTTCTATCCAAAAGCGTTCTGCAATTCACATGCCCGGTATTTCTATCGCTCATATGGTTGCGAGCGGTTCAAATGGCGGAGAACGAAAAAAGATTCTTCGAGCACTTAAACAATACAACGGGCATAGGGGAAAGACTTCCCGCGCTCTGGGCATGGACCGCACCACCCTTTGGCGAAAAATGAAAAGGCTCGGTCTTACCTTTTGAGCGTTACCCACTTTTTACCTTTTGTCTCAGAATTTCAAATCCGTTTATCATGCTTTGCTTATATCAGGCATGAACATAGGAGTTTTAACTAAAAAATCTGCAACACTATGTTGCAATAATGTTGCGCAACATAGCTATATTAATATAGCTATCCGTTAATTAAACATATTTAAACTTATCAGGCTGTGTGTTGTTGCACAACATGCAACATCTCGCTTGTTTCTTATAAAGCCCCCTCCATGCCTTTCACGTGATAACCTTCTGTAAATAAAGTATATATTTTATAATTCGATCTTGGTATATTATTTGCTATATAATCAGTATTGGAAATATTCCAATTTCGATATGGATATCATTTTCCCAAATGTGTCGTATGAATACAAATAAGGGCACTTTGACATGGCTAAGGAAAGAAAGAGGATTCTGGTAGTAGCTGACGAAGCAGATATTAGGATTTTTTTATCGAACCTTCTGGATGCACGAGGTTTTGAGCTCATCGAAGCCGGAAATGGAACAGAGGGGTTAAAAATAGCCGAAACAATGAAACCGGCTCTTATCATTCTTGACGTAATGATGTCAAATAAAGAAGGTATTCAAGTATACCACAACCTCAAAAAAGATGAGACCTTGAAAATGATTCCCGTTATTATGCTTTCGGCCATAGACCGAAAGACTTTTTTTCTTTACAAAAAATTTCAGAGCACTCCATCCGGTGCAGGAGTGCCTGAGCCTGAAGCTTATTTGGAAAAACCCCCAGAAGCTGAAGAACTTATGGGTATAGTTCAGATGCTAACAAAAACAGGTGTAGAAACAATTAAACGAACCTTTGAAGATAGATAGTTCTAATTCCAGAGCTGAACCCCCCAGCTATGCAGGGAAGAATGGCAAAAGCTATGCTGTGGTATTTATTTGTTCGTAAACGTAAACATACACGTGCTCGTGCTCGTGAACGAAAGGAATATGTTTATCAATGTTCAATCGAATTTCTCGCTTTAGCGTTTGAAGTTATAGAAAATATTTCAAGAGGGTATTTGTTAATTATAAATGAATATACACAGCAATTCTAATTATGGAAAATAAGCCTTATTATAGGAGTGCGTTTAACCATTAAAATCGGCTTTGGAGTATTGGGATGGTGGAGTTCAATTAGCACCTTGCACTAAGTCAATGCAATCTGGCAATCCGCCAAAATTAGAATTGCTGGAATATACGTTCACGAGCACGAGCACGTATACGTGTACGAGCACGGGAGAAAATCCTTAAGGGCTGCATGTATTTTATGCCCTTTTAGGGTTATAATTAAGCCACCGCCGATGCCGGTGGTCATGACTATCCGGAGGTATATATGTCCATAAAAATCGGTTTTTATATCTGCCACTGCGGGATTAATATCGCATACAGAGTACGCGTGGAGGAAGTGGCCGCCTTTGCCGGGCAGTTGAAAAACGTTGCAGTAGCCCGTGACTATAAGTTTATGTGCTCTGATCCCGGGCAGGAAATGATTGAAAAAGACATTAAGGAACTTGATTTGAACCGGGTTGTTGTGGCTTCCTGTTCACCCAGGCTACATGAAAAAACATTTCAAGGTGCCTGCCAGAGAGCGGGACTTAACCCTTACAGGTTCCAGATGGCTTCTGTTCGAGAACAGGTTTCATGGGTAACCGAAGACGAAGACGAAGCCACAAGAAAGGCAAAGAGCCTGATTGCAGGGGCAATCAACAGGGTTAACTTCAATGAAGCCCTGGAAAGCCGTGAAGTAAGTGTTCATCCTGACATCATGGTGGTGGGAGGCGGCATTGCAGGCATGCAGGCTGCTCTGGATATAGGTGCTTCCGGCCATAAAGCATATTTGGTTGAAAAAGATCCTACAATCGGCGGACACATGCTTCAGTTCGACAAGACCTTCCCAACACTCGATTGTGCCGCCTGTATCGGCACACCGAAAATGGTTTCCGTGGCGCAAGATCCTAACATTGAATTGCTTTCCTATAGTGAAGTTGAGGAAGTATCTGGATTCATTGGGAACTACAAGGTTAAGACACGAAAGAAACCTCGCTATGTCGACGTAAAAAAATGCACCGGCTGTGGAGATTGCGCCCAGGCATGTGTTGTTCACAATGTCATTCAATTTCCCGAAAAACCTCCCTTGCCGGTTATGGAACAGGATGAAGAAAGTGCCCTGAAAGCCACTCTATCGGCCCACGAAAACCGGCAAAGCGACCTCATCGCCATGCTCATAGAAATAAGCGATGAACTCGGATACTTACCTCGGCCCGTATTGACAAATCTGGCAGACCGGTTGGATATTCCCCTGTCCCACGTTTTTCGAGTGGCTACTTTTTACGCTCAGTTTCGTTTTCAGCCCTTGGGTAAACATCAAATCATGGTTTGCCAGGGTACTGCCTGTCATGTCCAGGGAAGTAGACGTATTCTGGATGCAGTGATCAAAAAACTTGATATCATGCCAGGTGAGACCACGCCAGACTTGGAGTTTAGCCTGGACAGGGTGGCTTGTTTTGGTGCATGCGCTCTGGCTCCTGTGGTGGTTGTTGACGATAAGGTTTTTGGAGGAATGTCTTCCACGAAAACGGAAGAGATTATAGATGAACTTTATACGGGGAAAAAGATTCAGGAACTTACCGTGGTAAAGCAAATCCATGAACCTAAGATGGAAACTCATGTTGAGGAACTAAGATGAAGTTTGAAGAGATAAGAAACAAGGCAATGGTGGAATGGGAAGAATTCGTACTAAAGGATCGAGCTGCAATCCTTATAGGCGCGGGTACGTGCGGACGAGCTGCGGGCGCACTGGAGGTATTTTCTGCCTTTCAAAGCGAATTGGACAAAAGATCCCTGTCTGACAGGTGCAAGCTTGTAGCGGTAGGATGCCTGGGGCTATGTTATGCAGAACCGTTGGTGGAGATAAAGGATGAACAGGGAAGGCGCATACTTTATCAAGGCGTAGATCAGGAAACGGTACCCCAGTTGATTGAATCTCATCTGGGAAAAGGAGAGCCTGTATTGTCAAAGGCTATGGCAGTAATGGAGGGCCAGCCTCTTAATGGTATTCCGCTTTTTAACGATCTGCCAATGATGCGTCATCAGTTTAGGATTGCGCTTAATAACTGTGGCCAGATTGATCCCACCAATATAAATCACTACATTGCCAGGGGAGGATACTCTTCTCTGGATCGTGTCCTTTCAATGAACCCTGAAGATGTTATCGACATGGTTGAGACATCACTTTTACGAGGTCGCGGTGGAGCCGGCTTCCCGACCGGTACCAAATGGCGGTTTTGTCGAAATGCCCCCGGAGATATTCGATATTTGATATGTAATGGAGACGAGGGCGATCCGGGCGCCTTCATGGATCGCAGTATCATGGAGGGCGATCCTCATGCAATCATAGAGGGTATGCTGATTGGCGCTTTTGCAATGGATGCAAAGGAAGGAGCCCTTTATGTGCGGGGTGAGTATCCACTGGCAATCGAGCACCTGAACCAGGCGCTTAACGATGCCAGGGAAATGGGAATATTGGGTAAGAATGTGATGGGCACGGATTTTAACTTTGAGTTGCACATTGTTCGTAACGCGGGGGCCTTCGTTTCAGGTGAGGAAACAGCTCTTTTGCGTTCGGTGGAAGGAAGTGTTGCTGAGCCAAGGCCTCGACCTCCTTTTCCTGCCCAATCAGGTCTTTATGGCCAACCTACATGTATAAACAACGTGGAGACTTGGGCCAATGTCCCTATTATTGTTAAAAAAGGTCCTGACTGGTTTAAAAATGTTGGTGTGGAAAAGAATGGGGGAACCAAGTTGTTCAGCCTGGCAGGCAAGGTTAAAAACACGGGCCTGGTTGAGATACCCATGGGAACTAGCGTGCGTGATGTTGTCTTCGAAGTTGGCGGCGGCATTCTGGGGGATAATCCCATTAAGGCCGTACAGACCGGAGGTCCATCAGGCGGGTGCATACCGGAATCTATGTTAGACTTGCCTTTGACTTACGAGGGTCTAGTAGAAGCAGGGACTATTATGGGATCAGGTGGTATGATTGTTATGGACAGTGAGACATGCATGGTAGACATAGCTCGGTTCTTCCTGGAGTTTACCACGAAAGAGTCCTGCGGAAAGTGTACACCCTGTCGGGAAGGAACCGAAAAAATGCTTGAAATCATGGAACGAATCTGCGCAGGCGAAGCCGAGGAGGATGACATCGCTCTCCTGGAGCGACTTGCTAATGGCGTAGCCGCTACATCGCTGTGCGGTTTGGGCCAAACCGCTCCGAACCCGGCAAAATCAACCTTGAAATATTTTAAGGAAGAATACCTTGCCCATATAAGGGATAAATATTGCCCTGCAGGCGTTTGCAAAAAACTGGTACCGGGTCATTGTCAGAAGGCATGTCCGGCCGGCATTGATGTTCCCAGTTATGTAGCATTAATTGCACATGGGAGGTTTGAAGAGGCTGTTAGGGTTATTCGCGAGGACAATCCATTCCCCTGGGTCTGTGGCCTTGTTTGCCCAGCTCCATGCGAAAAAGAATGTGAAAGGGGAACGGTGGATAAGCCAATCAGTATTAGGGTACTTAAAGCCTTTGCGAGTAAATATGTCATGGAAAATCTTGGGAGCTATAAAACCGCCATTAAGACGAAACGGGACGACAAGATCGCCATCATAGGTTCAGGACCTGCCGGGCTATCTGCGGCCTACTATCTTGCTATGGAGGGATATAAAATAACTGTCTTTGAAGCCCTTCCAAAAGCGGGTGGAATGCTGCGTGTGGGTATCCCACCCCATCGTTTGCCGAAAAGTATCCTGGATAAGGAAATAGAAAGCTTTTCAAACCTGGGTATAGAGATAAAAACAAACACACCTCTTGGTCCGGACATGACCCTGGAAAACCTCTTTGATCAGAGATTTAAAGCTGTTTATCTTTGCATTGGCGCCCATAAACCCATGCCGCTTCGTATAAAAGGTGAAGACTCAAACGAAGTGATGCAAGGAGTTACATATCTTAAGAAGTTAAACCTGGGCGAACCCGTTCCTCAAGGAAATAAAGTTGTTGTCATAGGCGGAGGGAATGTAGCCGTCGATGTTGCGAGATCTGCTGTAAGAAAAGGAGCAGCCAATGTGACGATCTTGTATCGAAGAACTCGTAGAGAAATGCCTGCCTATGATACGGAGATCGAAGAGGCCCTTGAAGAAGGTATCAATATAACCTTTCTGTCCGCGCCCGAAGAGATATTGGTAAAAAATAACAAGGTTACAGGGCTAAGATGTATTAAGATGGAGTTGGGGAAGCCGGATGCTTCAGGGCGCCGCAGGCCGGTTCCTGTTGCCGATTCGCAATATGAAATGGAAGCAGACCTTGTTTTTCCTGCTATAGGGCAGATCCCTGATACAACCCATTTGAAAGAGATTGAAGGTCTTGAGATGATTAAAGGGGGCACAATTAAGGTAGACCATGAGACCTTTGCCACAACAGTAAAAGGAGTATTTGCGGGAGGAGATGCGGTAACCGGTCCCGCTACTGTTATTGAAGCCATTTCTGGGGGAAAGAAAGCGGCTCTTTACATAGATGCTTTTATTCAAGGAGAAGAAAAACCAAGAAAACCACCGGTGCCTGTAAGAAGAATGAATGTTGAAAAGTTTGAAGTAAGTGAAGAAAAGATGGAAAAATTGAAGCGCCCTGAAATTCCCTTACTTCCGATTAAAAAAAGAAAAACAACATTCAAGCAGGTGGAGCTTGGCTTCACAGAAAAGATCGCCTGTGATGAGGCCCAGAGATGCCTTCGTTGTGATTTGAGCTGATGGTTTAAAGCTCTAAGAAGGCAAGAGACAGGTAATATTTTATCTGTTTGGAAACAAAGTAGCTTCAAAGGTAATTAAATTTTAAACCGTGTAAAACTCGCGCATAAGTGAGTGTAAAGAAAGAACAGTGCATGTCTTTTAAATAAAACATCTAAGTTATAAATGCCGATTAGCCATTAAAACGCATAATGCAAGCCCCTGTTCTTTCTTAACGCTCACTAATACGCTCAGACAGTTACACGGTTAAAAATTAAACAACCTTTGAAGCTTGCTAGTTCTAATTTTTTTCATAAGGCTAAAATGTTACAGAGACAGAAGTTTTACAGAGAGAGGAGTTATTGATGAATAAGGAAAACATTACACTTACCATCGACGGCAATGAGGTGGAGGTGGAGCAGGGCCAGACCCTGCTGACGGCTGCAAAAAAGCTGGGAATCTGGATCCCGACCCTGTGTCATCACGATGCTCTGGGACCCCAAGGCGCTTGTCGGCTTTGTCTTGTAGAAGTTGAGATCCAGGGGCGGCGACGTCTGATGGCCAGTTGTGCCTATCCCGTATCCGAGGGACTCAAGGTTTTTACTGATACGGAAAACGTAATCGAAAATCGCAAGATCGTAGCTGAACTCCTGCTTGCTCGTTGCAGTGAAAACGAGCAAATAAAGGAATTGTGTGCAAAAATGGGTGTCACTGACACACCTTTTACCAAGAAAAAAGAAGACTGTGTCCTTTGTGGACAGTGTGTACGAATGTGTAACGAAAGAATGAAGGTAGGCGCCATAAACTTTATGGGCAGGGGCCAGACACGGAAAGTCGGTACCCCCTATGAAGAGTATTCTGACATATGCCGGACATGTGGCGCATGCGAGACTGTTTGCCCGACGGGCTGTATCGACGTCCGTGATTCATCAAAGATCGAGCCAAAGCCTCTTACTTCTGATTGGGATGTTGGACTTAAAAAAAGGTCAGCCGCCTATATTCCGTTTCCACAGGCGGTTCCTCTCTCTTCTGTTATTGATCCCAAGGCCTGTGCGCATGTCCTTACGGATAACTGCGGTGTTTGCAGGGAATTTTGTGAGGCCGACGCTATTGATTTCGATCAGAAAGAGGAAATTATTGAAATTGATGTGGGCTCGATCATTCTGGCTACAGGGTTTGATTTAATGGACCCGGCTCCCATGAAGCAGTTTGGCTATGGCAAGTTTCCCAATGTTTTTACAAGTCTCGAGTTCGAGCGGCTTAGCAATGCAACAGGTCCCACCGGGGGCAATATTCTAATCAGAGACGAAAACGGCGAACTTACAAAGTCCCCTGAAAGCGTAGCTATTCTCCACTGCATCGGCAGCAGGGATGTGAATTATCATGAATACTGCTCACGCGTCTGCTGTATGTATGCACTTAAGTATACCCATCTTATCAAGGAAAAGGTCGGGCATGATACTGCTGTCTATGATTTTTATATTGATCAGCGTTGCTACGGAAAGGGGTATGAAGAATTTTACGAACGATGCCAGCGGGAAGGAACCACATTCGTTAGGGGTAAAGTAGCTGAAATTACCGACCAGGCCATTGAGCAAAAAGAGGAAGGCAAGCTTATTGCCATTGCTGAAGACACGCTTTTGGGTATTCGACTACGTGTGCCGGTAGATATGGTGGTCCTGTGTGCCGCCATAGAGGCTCGCAAGAGCGCCATTGAGGTAGGAAGAATATTCGGTGTTAATCTGGGAGCAGACGGCTTTTTCCTTGAGGAGCATCCTAAGTTAGGGCCATTAAATACAGCCACGGACGGAGTTTTTCTGGCCGGTGCATGCCAATCTCCTAAGGATATACCAGATACCGTCGCCCAGGCTTCAGGCGCCGCGGCTAAAGCCCTTTCTTTGGCCGCTCGAGGAAAAGTAGAAGTTCCGTCGACAATCTCTTGGATAGATCCGAATATTTGTGCAGGGTGTCAGACCTGTATTGAACTTTGTGCCTACTCTGCAATAGATTTTGACGAACGAAGAGGTGTGTCTGTGATAAACGAGGCTGTCTGCAAAGGGTGCGGGAGTTGCAGCGGATTTTGCCCCAGTGGCGCGGCCCAGGTTAAACATTTCAAAAAGAAACAAATATTTTCAGAATTCGACGGAATTATTGATGCATTGAATGCCGTGGGAATGTAATCGATTTTGGATTACGGAAAATGAAAAATAATTTGGAGGAGAGCATGGAAGACTTTGAACCTACTATCATCGCCTTTGTTTGTAACTGGTGTACATACACTGCTGCAGATTTGGCCGGCACTTCAAGGTTGAGTTACCCTAAAAATGTTCGATTGATTCGTGTCATGTGTACCGGAATGGTAGACCCTCAATATGTAATCAAAGCACTTTTGGAAGGGGCTGACGGGGTTCTTGTCAGTGGATGCCGCCCAGGAGATTGCCATTACATTAATGGAAATTTCAAAGCCCGCAGGCGAGTCAAACTCCTAAAGGAGATTCTTCCTCAATTCGGTTTTGAGCAGGAACGGCTCAGGCTCACCTGGATCGGCGCAAGTGATGGAATCATGTTTGCCGAAATCATGCGGGACCTCTCTGCTCAGATGAAAGCACTTGGGCCAAATGAAGCTAAATTAAAAATGGTCATTTAATTAAGGGATCGGGGAGTTTTTTTGTTCAATCGCTCCATGGATAATCATCACGAATAACATACAAACTCATGTATAAGGACTCGTAAAGAAAGAAAAGTGAATGACATATTAATACAATAAATTAGTTAATTGAACAGTTTTCTTTTTTTAAATTCCATGCAAAACGCTTTTCTTTCTTAACGATTCCTAATACCTTCAAACAGTGTATGCTTTTCGTGACGATCATCCATTCCGCTTAAAATGGAGATAAAAGAGAAAAACTCCCCGACTACTCATTTAATTATAGTTCTTTTTCTACTCAACTACTTAACCACTCAACTATTTGACGATATCTGAATTAGGAGAGAACAATGGGAATAACGGCAAAAATTGACGTAAAAGACCAGGAACTTTTAGCATCACTTCATGATTTTTTCAGATCTATCCTTGAGTTGGAAGATGTCAGCGCCATTCTGACGCCGCAAAAACTCCCCATGAAAAACATGGTGATGCATACCCTTGTGACAGATCCCGAGCGCCTGAACGGAGTCGATCCACTGGCGCCGTGCTTTCCCTTAAATGTTGCCAGGGTTGTTGCAAGACTTACCCGTAAACCGATAGGAGGAAAGGTGGCGGCGGTGTTACGTCCATGCGAGATAAGGGCATTTATTGAGCTGGTTAAGCTCAAGCAGGGAACTGTCGACGATATTGTTTTGATCGGGATTGATTGTTTAGGAGCTTATCGGAATACGGATTATTTCCGGTTTGTCGGGGAAGACGTGGCCGCATCAACAGGGAGTTTTTATCAAAGTGCCCTTATGGGAAAGACCACCGTCATTGAAGATATCGATTTGGCGCCGGCCTGCAAAGCATGCGAATATCCCATCCCGACGGGCGCAGATGTTCTGATAGGACTTTTGGGCGTTGACACAAATAAACAGTTGTTGGTTCAATCACGGACGCCAAAAGGAGAAGATTTTTTAGCGAACCTCAATCTTTCAAATACAGATGAACCTTTGAAACGCCAAGAAACTATTGATTCTTTAGTTGCCGAACATAAAGCTTACAGGGAAAATATGTTTACCAAAACCGGTAATATTATCAATAACATAGAAAAGTTGACCACATATTTTGCCAATTGTGTAAACTGTTACAACTGCAGGGTCGCCTGCCCGGTATGTTATTGCAAAGAATGCGTTTTTGTCACTGATGTTTTTAATCACGATCCTTCACAATATCTGCAGTGGTCCCGGCGCAAGGGAGCAATTAAGATGCCCACGGATACGGTCTTTTACCACATAACACGTCTGGCTCATATGAGCACGGCCTGTGTCGGGTGCGGCCAGTGTTCTAACGCTTGTCCTAATGACATCCCGGTAATGGAACTGTTCCGTACTGTGGCGCAACATACACAGAAGGCTTTTGACTATGAGGCAGGCAGAAGCCTTGAGGAAGATCCGCCTCTTTCCGTTTTCCGTGAGGATGAGTTTGAAGATGTGGTTGGAATATCTGCAAAAATTGCTTAATAAGAGGAGCAGGCTATGGGTGAAGTTGCAATCAAACTTGGAGGTAAAAAAAAGAGTATGTTCATTGACAGGGTTAAGGAGCTCCTTCCCGAGGGAGGGAATCTTAATCTCTGCCTGACATGTGGCGCCTGTTCTTCGGGATGTCCTGCTACGTCTCTGGATGGGATGGATCCGAGAAAATTTTTGCGCATGGCTGCACTGGGGATGGATAATGAACTCCTCAAATTGGATTGGACCTGGATGTGCACGTTATGTCAACGCTGCAGTTATGTTTGTCCCATGAAAATTGATATTCCACAGCTTGTTTTCAATACCCGCGCATCATGGCCAAGGAAAGATCGCCCAAAGGGTATTCTTGGATCATGTGATATGGCACTGAAAAATGACAGTTGCAGTGCAATGGGCGCAGCCCCTGATGATTTTAAGTTCGTGGTGGAAGATGTTCTTGAAGAATATCAAGAAACGCAGCCTGAATTCAAAGACATGAAGGCACATGTAAATAAACAGGGGGCCAAATTTTTTCTGAACCAGAATTCCAGAGAACCGGTAACCGAGCCGGATGAAATGGTGCCGCTCTGGAAGATTCTCAATCTTGGAGAGGCGGACTGGACATACGGAACAAAGGGTTGGGCTGCGGAAAATTATTGTATGTTTCTGGCGGACAATGAGAACTGGGAGAACATTGTGCGCATTAAGGCCAAAGCAGTGGAGGAACTTGGTTGTAAAGTCTGGCTCAATACGGAATGAGGGCACGAACTCTTTGCAGTCCGGGCCGGACTGAAAAAATTTAACATTGATTATAATTTCGAGATAAGGAGCATTATTCAGTATTATGCACAGTGGATTCGGGAAGGAAAATTGAAAGTCAATTCAGACTGGAACAAGGACATTAAGGCTAAATTTACGGTACAGGATCCGTGCCAACTGGTGCGAAAGTCATTTGGAGATCCTGTTGCAGAAGATCTAAGATTTGCTGTTAAATCGGTGATTGGAGAAGAGAATTTTATCGACATGGTTCCCAACAAATCAAACAATTACTGCTGCGGCGGCGGAGGGGGTTATCTTCAGTCAGGGTATACCGAGGCGCGTCGTAAATATGGCAAGATCAAGCTGGATCAGGTTCTTCAGACGGGAGCCGATTATTGCATTACGCCGTGTCACAACTGCCATGCCCAGATTCACGATATGCGTGATCATTATGGAGCAAAATTTCATACGGTTCATTTGTGGACGATGATCTGTCTTTCTCTTGGAATACTGGGTCCCAATGAACGTGAATATCTGGGTGATGATCTCAAGGAGGTATTACCTTTTCATCCTGAATCGGCAATGTAATAACTTATGTTAATCCATGTTAGAGTAATTGCCAAAATAATGTTCCGTTACAAAGACTGTATGCAGCGTCTGGGCTTCCGAGCGAATCCATTTGGGGTCATTTGATTCAGCGTTCTCGGTGAAGCGGAGCGTAAAAATTGAAGCTGTTTGAGTCCCGAGCTTTGCGAGGTCGAGTTCTTTAATTTTAGCTCAGCAAGCCTTAGAACGCTTCAAATGTACCCAGGAGGCGTTCGGAAGTTTAGACGTGATTCAATCGGAACATATTTATGACAACCGGTATAAAGGTTTGGTAACGTTCAAAAGTGTTCGTATAATTGTCTTCCAAAATAAATGGGACTCATTGAATAATCATTCGGTAATGCATATTTCCGAAAGACGATATCAATTTACCTAGTAGGAGGTGATCAAATATTTGGGATTTAACAGACAGTTTCTTTAACACTAGAGCTTATGAGGCGCAAATCCCAAATATTTGATCACTGTGAGCAATCGAGGAATTATACAGTGATATCGTCTTTCGGAAACATCCATTACCTTCTCAGATTTAAATGCTACCAAACGATTACAACAACGGACAACGGACAATAACCAATAGTGGAGGAAGTTTCATGAAAAGAAAGATCGGTTCGGCCGTGGTAGTGGGAGCCGGAATCAGTGGTATCCGGACTGCACTTGATCTGGCGGAAGTCGGATATGGTGTGACGATTATAGACCGGTCACCGCATCTTGGAGGGATTCTAAGTCAGCTCGATTATCAATTTCCAACGGACCGCTGCGGCATGTGTAAAATGCTTCCCCTGGTGGATCGGGATGCTTCTTCTCAGTATTGCCTTCGCAAAGGGCTTTTCCACGAAAATATAGAAATCCTTCTTTCCGCCGAACTTGTTTCAGTGGAAGGAGAACCGGGCAATTTTCAAGTCATGCTAAGGCAGAAACCGAACCTGGTTGATCCTGAACTGTGCATGGGATGTGGTGTATGCGTGGAAGTTTGTCCTGTAGAGGTCCCGGACACATTTAATGCCGGTTTGGTTTCCAGAAAGGCCATCTATCTCCCGGTTCCCCATGCTATCCCGAATCCGTACCTGATCGATTTTGCTGCGTGCACCAGATGCGGTGAGTGTGAAAAGATATGCCCCACCAATGCAATCCGACTGCTTGAAGAAGAGCGACAGAAATTTCGAATTTTGGTGGTGGACGATGAACTGATTGTTCGTGAATCGCTAAAGGAATGGCTCGAAGAAGAAGGCTTTACAGTGGAAACTGCAGGATCCGGCACCGAGGCACTGGATAGCCTTACAGAAGGAGCGTACCACTTAATGCTCACCGATATAAAAATGCCGGGAATGGACGGCATTGAAGTGCTTCAAAAGGCCAGGGAGAATTTCCCTGACCTTACCGTAGTTATGATGACGGCCTACGCTACGGTGGAAAGCGCAGTTGAAGCGATGAAAATAGGCGCCCTTGACTATCTCATGAAACCCTTTGACCCTGACAAAATAGTAGCCATGGTACGTGGAATTTATGGAGATATAGAAGCTGCCCAAGGACGTCAACTGGAAGCGGGGGCTATAGTCTTTTGCGGCGGTACAGACTATTTCGATCCTGCAAGCGGTAAGAACACCTTTGGTTATGGAGTATATCCCAACGTTGTAACGAGTCTGGAATTCGAAAGGATCTTTAGCGGCAGCGGTCCCAGCCATGGCAAGTTGGTACGTCCTTTTGACGGAAAACCGATCAACAAGGTTGCGTGGATTCAGTGTGTGGGATCAAGGGATTTGCAGACCGATGCCGATTTTTGTTCAAATATATGCTGTATGTATGCCATTAAGGAAGCTCTTGTGGCAAAAGAAAAGACCGAGGGAAAATTGGACGCAACCATCTTTTATATGGACATGCGAACCTTTGGTAAACCTTTTCAGCGTTATCGATATAAGGCAGAAAAAGAACACGGCGTTCGATTTAAACGGGGTCGTATTCATTCCGTAACTCCCGATAGTGAAACAGGGAATCTCTTAATCAGGTATGCCGATCAAAGTGGTGAAATCCATGAAGATCAACAGGACATGGTGGTCCTTTCCATAGGTCAAAGACCCGCGTCGGGAACGACAAATTTGGCCGATATGGTGGGAATCGGTCTTAGTTCCTGGGGATTTGGCGAGACAGAACCTTTCTCCCTTACCCGCACAGAAAAAGAAGGCGTAATTCTCGGCGGCGCCTTTTCCGGTCTCAAGGACATAAGTGAATCGGTAATCCAGGCTTCTGCGGCAGCGCTTTCCGCATCCCGCGTGATTCACGCCTCTGGAGGCGGCCTTGCTCCGGAACCAGCTGCTGTTCCTGAGGTAATTGACGTTTCACGCGAACTTCCGCGTATTCTGGTAGCAATTTGTACTTGTAGCGGCACACTGTCCGAATTTATCAATTCAAAAAAAATTATATCGAATTTAAAACTTGATCCTTTTGTAGAGGAGGTCGAATTTCTGGAGCAGACATGCACCTCCAATGGATGGGAGGCTCTTGTTGAGCTTGTGAAGAAACAGAAACCAAATCGACTTCTCGTAGGAGCCTGTCATCCCTATACTTATTCCCAAAAGCTTCACGAGTTAGGGCAGAAGGCAGGTTTATCACCTTCACTCATGGATGTTGTTGATCTCAAGCTCATCGATCATAGTTTAAAGTTCAAAGATGAAAAACCGTCACCAGATGAACTATCTGTTATCAGCAATGAGCTGTCTTCCACTTTAGCGATGGGCCTTGCCAAACTAAAACGGATTGACCCCTCTCCTGTTGACACTGTTCCGATTCAACAGCAGGCTCTGGTGGTGGGCGGAGGCATCGCCGGTATGACCGCTGCGATGGCTATTGCAGATCACGGTTTTAATGTTGATATAGTAGAAGAGGCAGAGGAGTTGGGGGGCAACCTTAACTGGTTGCAAACAACTCTGGATGGCCATTCAACGAAGGCGCTTTTGGGCGAAACACTTTCCAGAATAGAAAAACACCCACTGATAAAGGTTCACACCCAGTCAAGGGTGATGGGCTCCTATGGTCAGGTGGGATGCTTTTACACAACAATTGAAGGCGAAGAAGGAGATGTTTCCAATATTGAGCATGGTGTGACAATCCTTGCAACCGGAGGCACCGAGGCAACAACTGCTTCTTATAGCTACAAAGACAGCGATCTGATAATTACACAAAAAGAGCTGGGAATAAAACTCGAAGACAACACTCTCGATTCAAGCAAACTGGAATCGGTGGTCATGATCCAATGTGTAGATTCCAGAGAGGAGCCCAGGAATTATTGCAGCCGTGTGTGTTGTTCTTCAGCTTTAAAACATGCTCTGCACCTGAAAGAGCAGAATCCGGACATTAATATCTATATTCTTTATCGGGATATGATGGCCTATGGATTTAACGAGGCCTATTACACAAAGGCACGCAGGGCGGAAGTTATTTTCATCCAGTACAACCTGGAAAACAAACCGGATGTAAAACCAGGAGACGAATCTGTTCAGGTGACTGTATTTGAGCCGATAATAGGAAAAAATATTGAAATAAACGCCGACATAGCGGTTCTTGCAACAGGCGTAGTTCCGAACCTTCCGTCATATCTGGCAGAAGCCTTTGGCGCCACGATTGATCAGGATGGTTTCTTTGAGGAAGCCGAATCGAAATGGAGACCCGTGGATGCACTCAAGGATGGTGTCTTTGCCTGTGGTTTGGCGCATTCCCCGCGTTCCATTGCCGAGGCTATAACAACAGCCGAGGCTGCCGCCCAGAGGTCTCTTAGAATTCTTTCCCGGCCGGATATGCCGGCAGGAAAAGTGGTGGCAAAAGTTCGTCACAGCATATGCAGTCTGTGTGAACGATGTATTGATGCTTGTCCCTATGGCGCACGAACACTCGATGTTGACGAGGAAAAGGTGGAAGTCAATCCGATCATGTGTCAGGGTTGCGGTTCATGCGCTACTGTTTGCCCCAATAGTGCTTCCATTTTGGATGGATTTCATAAACAGCAGATGCTCGATGTCATAGATGCTGCGTTTTTTTAAGAGTATTACAATAAAGGAGCTACTTAATGAATCAAACGGCCATAAAAGAAACGGGAACAGCAACTGTAGAAGAGATGTCGATTCCAGATCCCATGGCGCCGATCAAGGAGATGGTCCAGGCATGCATCCAGTGCGGAACCTGTACAGGCTCCTGTCCCAATGCATTTGCCATGGATCAAACCCCACGTAAAATGTGGCGTATGGTTTTGTTGGGACAAAAAGATGCTATTTTTTGCAGTAAGACCTTTATTTTGTGTTCTTCCTGTTATTATTGCACCCTACGGTGTCCCCGTGGCCTGCCACTTACAGAGGCAATGGGAGCGCTCAAACAGATTGCTTCCAGGGAAAACCTGGCGCAATACAGGCAGAGTACGCTTTTTTATAAAAAATTCATGGATAGCGTGCGCCGCCATGGCAAGGTGAGAGAAATGGAATTCATGAGCCTTTACTTTGTATCCATGAGAAACCCCTTTATTCCCTTGCGATTTGCCCCCCTTGGGATGAAGCTTATGACAAAGGGAAAGATTTCCATACAGTTTCCTTCAAAAAGAAAGGCCCCGTTAGAGCAGATCTTCCGCAAGGTCGAAGAAATGGAGGGAGGATAAAAATGAAGTACCTATACTATCCAGGTTGCTCCCTGGAAGGGACGGCCCGGGAATACGATATTTCTACCCGCGCTTTGATGCAATTAGCAGGTACGGATTTGCTTGAATTAAGGGATTGGAACTGTTGCGGCGCAACTGCAGCCGAGCCCACCAGCTTTCTTCTTTCCCTTGTCCTTCCGGCTCGAAACCTCGCCATAGCCGAAGAGATGAACGATGTCCAAGACATCCTGGTACCATGCAGCGCATGCTATTTGAACCTTAAAAAAGTAGAAGAAAAAACAAAAAAGGAGCCAGATATTTTTGCTAAAATCAATACTATTTTACTCGAAGATAAGCTCGAGTATAAAGGCAAGATACGGGTGAGACATCTACTGGATGTTATAATCAATGATATTGGCCCGGAAACCATCCGCCCCCTTGTGAAAAAGCAGCTTAACGGCTTTGTCATCGTGCCTTACTATGGATGTCAATGCCTGCGTCCTTACCCTGTATTTGATGATCCTGAAGACCCGCACTCCATGGAACCGATAATTGATAGCATTGGAGCAACTGTTCGCCCCTGGAACATGGGTGGAAAATGCTGCGGCGCATCCCACATGAATACCAAAATGGAGGTTGGGATAGAACTTGTGACCGCCATATTGAAGGCGGCAAAAGGAGCGGACGCTATCGTAACGGTCTGTCCCATGTGCCAGATGAATCTGGAGGCTTACCAGAAGAAGATATCCAGTCTGTCAAATGAAGACCTCAACATATCAATCCTCTATCTTCCACAGCTTATAGGTCTGGCCCTTGGGATAGCGAAACAGGAGCTTGGGATAGATTTGAACCTCTCCGTAACCGATAAATTCCTGAAGAAATTTTAGCCTGGATGCCTCAGGCTTGAACCTTTAAACGATGAACGGTTATAAGATATCATGTTAAAACACCTGAAAAATCTTCGCCATCGCCTTGTTGCAAAACTTATCCTCACCGTGGGATTTGTCTTACTCTTCCTCGTATCAACCTGGGCCTATTTCAACATTAATTACCAAAAAGAAAAAATGATGCAAAATATTACTGCCGGCATCGACAGATTAACCAATACCATCAAGCTAGGCACCCATTATGCAATGATGCTTAATTCAAGGGATGACATAAACCAGATCATCAACAATATCGGCAAACAGAGAGAACTCGAGAACATTCGTATTTATAATAAAGAAGGGCAAATAAAATTTTCAAATAAGCCTGCTGAAGTCGACATGATCACCAATATTAAGGCAGAGGCCTGTGATATCTGTCACAGAACCGATCCGCCCCTGACAGAGCTTGAGTTAAGTGAAAGAACACGGATATTTAATTCCACAAAAGGGCATCGACTGCTTGGGATTATCAGTCCTGTTTACAATGAAACAGGTTGTTCAGCGGATGACTGCCATGTTCATCCCGAGGGGAAAAAGATTTTAGGCGCCCTTGATGTTGTTGTTTCCCTTGAAACAACAGATAGAGAAATCGTTCAAGCTGAAAAAGGAATCGTAGGGTTGGCTGTTTTTGTGTTCCTGGTAACATCAACAATTATTTTTATTTTTGTGTTAAGATTCGTGAACCGGCCCATAAAGAGATTGATAAAAAGAACAAAGCTTATAGCAAAGGGTGAATATATTATTGAAGAAGGTATTGGCCAGAGCGATGAAATAGGTGAGCTGTCTGTTGCCATTAGCAAGATGGGCAAAGAGATCGGGGAAAAACAGACCGAATTAAACAGGCAGAGAAATGAATATCAGGATCTTTTCGAACACGTACCATGCTTAATCACGGTTCAGGACAGAAACTATAAAATTATCAGGTATAATCGAGAATTTGCCGAAAAGTTTAAACCGGAACCGGGAGATTACTGCTACAGCGCTTATAAGGGCCGTGAGGAAAAGTGCCCGATTTGCCCGGTTGAAAAAACATTCAAAGACGGCAAGTCCCATTTCAGCGAAGAGAAGGGCTTTACCAAAGATGGAACTGTAACGCATTGGATTGTAAACACTTCTCCAATTAAGAATGCAAAAGGCGAAATCGTTGCCGCCATGGAGGTAAATCTTGATATAACGCACAGGAAGCAGCTTGAAGAAGATCTGGAGAAATCAGAAAAGAAATATCATGCCATTTTCAATAATATACCAAACCCTGTCTTTGTTTTGGACACGGACTCCCTTGAGATACTTGATTGTAACGAAAGTGTGAAAACCATTTACGGCTATGCCAAAGATGAGACCATTGGCGAATCCTTTCTGGAGCTATTTGCGGAAGAAGAAAAAGACACATATGATTCAAAGATAAAAACATCTGCGGTTATCAACCAGGCAAAACATGTCAGCAAAGCCGGTGAAACTCTTTTTGTTAATATCAGGGTTTCACCTTCCGAATATCCCGGAAAGAAGGTTCTCCTTGTTACAACCAGTGACATCACAAAGCGGCTTGAGACCGAACAACAGCTTATACAGGCCAGTAAAATGGCAACCCTGGGTGAGATGGCTACCGGAGTGGCACACGAATTGAATCAACCTCTTTCGGTCATTAAAACGGCCAGCAGTTTTTTTATGAAAAAGATCCATATAAAGGAAAAAATCGAAAACAACATTCTTGATATCATGCTAACCAAAGTTGACAACAATGTGGATCGTGCCACAAAAATTATTAATCACATGCGGGAATTTGCACGCAAGTCCGATATAAAGTTGTCAAAAATACAGCTTAATGAGGTATTGAAAAGCGCTTTTGAAATATTCAGCCAGCAACTGAGAGTTAGAGGGATTGAAGTAATATGGGACATTCAGGATGATTTGCCTAAGATAATGGCTGATCCCAGCCGCCTGGAACAGGTCTTTATCAATCTTTTGTTAAATGCAAGGGATGCTATTGAAGAAAAATGGGCATCTGAAAAACATATTGATGGAGATAAAAAGATTACGCTTAAGACTATATTCGACGGGGAGTATATAATTTGCAAGATATGTGATTCAGGCAAGGGAATTCCAAAGGCCATTTCAAATAAGATATTTGAGCCTTTTTTTACGACTAAGGAAGTGGGTAAAGGAACCGGCCTTGGTCTTTCCATCAGCTATGGTATTATAAAGGAATGTCGAGGGAATATCGAGGTTAAAACTGATAATGACGAAGGAACCTGTTTTGTTATAAAATTTCCTGTTCGGGATATAAAAGATGAGCCGCTCTAATAATAAAGATAAAATATTACTGGTTGATGATGAAGACGATATCCGGGAGGTTTTGAGCATATCTTTGTACGATATGGGATATAACGTGTTTGCAACCGAAAATGGAGAGGAAGCCCTGCGCATTTTTAAAGAGGTTAATCCTTTAATCGTACTTACGGACATAAAGATGCCGGGTATGGATGGAATCGAGCTACTTCGAAGGATTAAACATGAAAACCCGGATACCGAGGTCGTAATGATTACCGGCCATGGAGATATGAACCTGGCTGTAAAAAGCCTCAAATATGAGGCAACTGATTTTATCACCAAGCCAATCAGCGTTGATGCCCTGGGAATCGCACTTAGAAGGGCCCATGATAAAATTATAATGAAAAAGAAATTAAGGGAATACACTCAAAACCTTGAGGCAATAGTTCGTGAAAAGAGTGAGTTGCAGGATCGTCTTTCATCATTGGGTTTTATGATCGGTTCCATTTCACATAGCATAAAAGGACTGCTGACAGGATTAGACGGCGGGATGTACTTGCTTGATTCCGGTTTTGCAAAAGAGAACCAGGACAGGATTAAAGAAGGATGGGGAGTTGTAAAATTTATTGTTGATCGCATACGAAAAATGGTCCTTGACATCCTTTTTTATGCAAAGGAGAGGGAGCTGAAATGGGAGCAGATCGATGTTTTAAGTTTTGCTAATGAGGTTGCTTTGATTATTGAACCTAAGGCGCAAAATCAACATGTTGAATTTGTATATGATTTTGATTCATCGCCGGGAAAGTTTGAGATCGATTCAGGCTTTCTCCATTCAGCGCTCATTAATATTCTAGAAAATGCTGTTGATGCATGTATAAAAGATAAATTAAAAAAATTGCATAAAGTAATCTTTAATGTAACTCATGACAGAGATCACATTATATTTGATGTCATTGATAATGGCATAGGAATGGATAATGAAACAAAGGAAAAAATATTTACGCTTTTCTTCTCATCAAAAGGAGACAAGGGGACAGGTCTGGGTCTCTTTATCTCAAACAATATAATTAAACAACACGGCGGTGAAATAAAAGTACAATCAACGCTTTGGCAGGGATCAAAATTTAGTATAAAGATTCCAAAGATAATCCCGAAGTCAGCTAAAACCCCTTATAGTGAAAAGAAATAGGACGAGTTAAACCGTCCATGATAAGTTGTAAATAACATTTCACAAATATTTCATAAACAATATTCACTTCCATTCATTTCAAACTTCTTCTTTACTAATTCCCTTCATATTATTAAACTATTATAATCTTTTTGTAATATTTTAGCTGTTTGAAAACTTGGCCGAATGTGTAAAACTCGCGTATAAGTGAGTGAGACGCTCAGACAGTTACACGATTAAAAATTTAAAAACCTTTGAAGATAGCTGGTGCTAATTGTTTTCATAAGGCTAAATTAAAACATCTTTTTATCCTAGTGGCCTTATTTTAAAAAATCATAGATATTGTGTATTTTTTTTCTTGACATACAACATATAGTATGAGAATGGATATTTTACGCTCTATCGCAGGTATACATAAAACTTAAAACTGTAACCCCAATTGAGTAAAAAACCAATTGGAAGTTATTCGTTATTCGTTATTTGTTATTGATTAATCGTTTAAAAGGAATAAAATTCGTTTTTATGTTTCATCAATCCTATATTTATAAAATAAGACGATCATTTAATTCTAATAACTAATAACAATTAACGCCTAATTGAGCACTATTTTCGCTCAATTAGGGTGTAACTTCTCAAAAAGTTATGGTAAGCTATGTGGTGACCGGTGAACAGTGATCGGTAATCAGTAGTTGGTAATCGGTAATCCAAATTTTTCAACGGAGGAGTCAATGAGTGAAAACAGCAAAGTCTTAGTAACGGAAGGAGCGCGACTCGATTTAAGCGCTTACAGGTTGGATGATCATCTTTTCTCTGATATCCTTGTTAAAGAGAACTCTATCGATACTGATCAAGCCATGGACATTAGCCGGTTCCTGAGAGAAGAAATCGACAAAACAAAAGATCGAACCATTACAATGCCTCTTATCGAGAAGATAATAGAGACAAAGTTGCAAGAATACGGACTTACAAAAATATCACCGATTCGTTTGGATGAGTCCATTTTTAAAAAAAATGGACCGGTTCTTTCTAAAAATGCTAAGGCAGTGCTGGAAAGAAGGTATCTAAAGAAAAACAATGAAGGAAAGGTTATAGAAAAACCCGAGGAAATGTTTAAGAGAGTTGCAAATCATATCGCAAAAGCGGAGAAAAAATATAAAACCTCTTCGCAAGAAGGAAAAATGGAAGAAGTTTTTTATGATATGATGACGGAATTTAAATTTTTACCCAATTCACCCACCTTGATGAATGCCGGGCGAAGACTGGGTCAGTTGGCGGCCTGCTTTGTCCTGCCCGTTGAGGACAGTATGGACGGAATTTTTGATTCTTTAAAAAATGCGGCCCTTATTCATAAATCGGGAGGTGGGACCGGGTTTTCCTTTTCCCGCCTCAGGCCAAAAAAAAGCCGTGTAGGGACAACCGGAGGTGTTGCCTCGGGCCCTGTTTCTTTTATGAAGATCTTCAATACCGCCACCGAACAGGTTAAACAGGGCGGCACCCGCCGTGGGGCCAATATGGGTATTCTGCGGGTAGACCACCCGGACATCATGGAATTTATTTATAGCAAAAGGGACAACAAGGAACTCAACAATTTTAATATTTCTGTTGGCGTTACGGAAGCTTTCATGGAAGCGGCTAAGAATAGACAAACATATGATTTGCTGGATCCCGGCAGTCGAAAAAAAGTTGGAGAGTTAAATGCTGCTAAAGTATATCGGACCCTGGTGAAGCAGGCATGGGAAACCGGGGATCCGGGCATCGTTTTTTTAGACAGATTAAACAAGGACAACCCAACCCCTTTACTGGGTGAAATAGAAAGCACAAATCCATGTGGTGAGCAGCCATTGCTTCCCATGGAGGCCTGTAATCTTGGGTCTATTAATCTGGCCAAATTTATAATAAAAAATGAAGACAAGGCGACAATCGACTATAAGAACCTAAGGGGAACCGTTTGGAGTGCTGTTAGGTTTCTGGATAACACCATTGACATGTCCAAATATCCGATTCCAGAAATAGATAACATGGTAAAGGGTAACCGTAAAATTGGTCTTGGAGTTATGGGATTTGCTGATATGTTGTACAGATTAAAAATTCCCTACAACTCGGAAAAGGCCCTTAAGATAGCCGAAGAGGTCATGGAGTTTATACAAAAGGAGTCTCGAGATGCATCAAGCGATTTAGCTAATGATCGAGACTGTTTTAACAATTTTGATAAAAGTATTTTTAAAGATAAAAACGGCTGTACCTATCGAAATGCTACAACTACAACCATTGCTCCGACGGGCACATTAAGCATTATTGCCGATTGTTCAAGTGGGATTGAGCCGTTATTTGCCCTCAGTTTCGTCAGAAATGTTATGGATAATGATAAACTTCTGGAGGTAAATCCATATTTCGAAAGTATTGCAAGAGAGAGGGGATTCTATAGCAAAGAGTTGATGGATATGATCGCCAAGAAGGGAAGTATTAAAAAAATCGAAGAAATACCTGAAGATGTGAGAAAGGTTTTTGTAACTGCGCATGATGTGTCACCTGAATGGCATATCAGAATGCAGGCCGCTTTTCAGAAGTTTACAGACAACGCAGTTTCAAAAACGGTCAACCTGTCTCAGGATGCCACGGTGGATGACGTCTTAAAAATTTACAATCTTGCTTATGAGCTGTACTGTAAAGGAGTTACCATATACAGAGACGGGAGCAAAGAAAATCAGGTTCTTTCCTTTTCCGGAAAGGATGAAGAAAAAAACGGTATTATAGCAGCAGTGAAAAAGAGACCCGACACCCTGGAAGGTTTTACAACAAGGATTGTCACGGGTATGGGCCGACTTTATGTTACCGTAACCGAATACGAAGGACAACCCTTTGAAGTTTTTGCTACTATCGGCAAATCGGGGAGATCCACCACTGCCAAAACAGAGGCTATAGGCAGACTTACTTCTCTGGCTCTCAGATCAGGAGTGAAGGTGGGAAAAATAGTTGAGCAGCTGAAAGGTATTGGCGGAGAGCATCCCGTATTTCAAAAGGATGGCCTGGTTTTATCTATACCGGACGCAATTGGTCGTGTACTTGAGAAAAGATATCTAAAAGGCGAACCCAAAAAAACCCGCAAATATAGTCAAAGCCTTCGCGGAGAAATCTGCCCTGACTGCGGTCAGACTGCCACTCATGAAGAAGGCTGTATGACATGCCATTTCTGTGGCTTTACTAAATGCGGGTAAGCTTTTAGTCACTCAACAGCGACAAAAAAAGTCGATATGATTGTAAATCATGTTTTTTGTTTTTTTGACATAAAAACGAAAAAAAACGGACATCAGGAACATTTTATGCGTCTTGAAAAAAATCCTGTATTCAGAAAAGTAATTGTTCCCTGGTATGACTCTGAAACATTATGTTTTCTTTTGATTTTCTTTATGGTCATTGTATTTTTGTTTAGTATTGTGGGCATATTAGTATCAGGGGAAGAATTGGGATACCGTGATTACGTTTGGGTTCCAATCCTTCTTACAATAATGAGTGGAGTCGTAATCACCTCAATTACAGTACGCATAGCTAGAAGATATATGGAGCAGTATTCAAATAGGATTTGAGACCTTTGTAAAACGCTCCCGTTTGCCACTTTTAATAATCAATTGCTAATTGTGAATAGTTAATGTCTTTTTATTTAAGTTAGCGCTTATGCCCTTTGAAGAGGCAAATCACTATTATCTTCAAAGTAAGGATGTAAAATCTCGATAAAATAGTGCAATATTCTGGCTGTAGCTCCCCAGATAACAACATCTTCAAAGGGGTATAAAAGATCCCGGACGTCAGGTATTTGACCGTGAAACTTGTTTTCTTTATGTATTCGAACAAGTTCTAATAAAGGGATCTTGAAAACTCTTGAAATCTCTTCTGAATCAAAGTGTATTGTTCCCTGTCCGTTCCAAAATCCAATAAATACTTCTATGTCGACAAAATTTATTGTTTGGAAATGTCCCATTGAACCCAAGAGTTCAACCTGATCCATGGTAATGTTAAGTTCTTCTTCGAGTTCACGAAAGGCTGCATCAACCGGACCCGAATCTTCTTTGTCCAGGTGGCCGCCCGGCAGCGCCACCTGGTTTCTCCACGGATATCCTTCGTTGTCAGATTTTTGGATTGCTAAAAGATAAGGCTCTTTTACGCCGAAAAGAAGAAGAAATACACATGCCGATTTATAAGAAACGTCGGTAGGAGGCTGCGGATGAATTACAGTTTCTATAACATGTTTTAAGGCTGGTTTTAATTTTTTAATCACTTAATTTTATTAACAAAATCTTTAAATGCCATTTTTTTAAAACTGTTTGTATTAATATATTTAAGGATATCGATTAACATCTTCGGCGGAATATATCCTGGTAGATCGCTGATTTCATTACCCTTTTCCGAAATGAACCATGATACCGGAAGCCCCATAATATTATAATTGGAAGCAACTTTTTGTTCTTTTTCGACATTAACTTTAATGGAAATAAAGTTTTTATTTAGATAGGCGATCACCTTAGGGTCTTTGAAAGTGTCTTTTGCCATTTTCGCGCAATATTTACACCAAGCCGCCCAGAAGTGGAGAAATATTTTTTTCTTCTCAATTTTCCCAAGTACTGTGCCTTCATCATATGCGTACCATTTAATACTCTCTGAAGAGGCAAAACCATAAGGCAATCCCCAACAAAAAAGTAATACTATTAGTATTATAAAACAAATATATTTTTGTTTGGTTTTCATAGGCTAACTCTTATTAAAAAATTAAGCTGATTGGATACAAGTAATAGACCCATCAGTATCAACAGGATTCCTGCTACCAGATTTATATATTTTATTCCCAAAGATGCCCTCTTTATGAATACAAGAAGAAAATTTATAAAAACAGACATTATAAGAAAAGGCAAGGCAAGTCCTGAAGAATATATGGCAAGCAGCAAAACACCTTGCCACACAGTTTCCTGACTGCCGGCGACAATAAGGATAGATCCAAGCAAGGGGCCGATGCAAGGGCTCCAGCCGGCCCCAAATGCCATACCAATAATAAATATTCCGAATAAATGCAAAGGTTTTTTGTGAAAATGCATCCGCTTTTCAAAATCGAGAGCCTTTATACGGATTAAACCCGTTAAATGGACACCGAGAACAATAATTAAAATGCCACCAATTATCCTGATTAATTCTTTGTATTTAGTGGTAATGCCTCCGAGATAGGAAGCTGAAGCACCCATGAGAATGAAAACAAATGAAAAACCGGCTACGTATAAGACAGTTGAAGTAAAAACTTTTTTTCTGATTTCCGCATTAATATTGTCGGTCAGTTCTTCTAATGAAAAACCTGTTATAAAGGTAAAATATACAGGTATAAGCGGCAGTATACAGGGGGAAAAAAAAGAGAGAAGTCCTGCTAAAAATGCTGCATGATATGTTACGGTTTGAGTAAACATAATAGAGATAGGAAATGCATAAATTGCCTAAAATGACCTGCCCGCCAATGCCTATATGCTTATAAATCATCAGCCTTCCTAAACAATGAGACGGAATTTTGAATACACCGTAACTCATAAATGGCTATGGCAGGCGGGTCTAAAATGCCTAAAATAAAGGAACTAAAGGGTAAGCCGGAAGAGTTATTCGTTATCTGTTATTCGTTATTAGTTTGAGGTCGGTCATTGAAAATGGATTTTAGTCATTCCATTAACCAATAACAAATAACCAATAACTCAGGTGGCATTTTCTAATATGAAAAATATTTTTCCTAAAAAGCACAAATTTCAAGACTCAGAAGCTGAGGTAAATTCATCCTCCGGAAATCATGGGAATCAGAAATATCTCTGAATTATCGGGAATAAGGGTCTTTTTAAAATCCGGTCTTGATACGAATTTACCATTTATTTTTACAACGGCATAGTGTCTGGGGTCGTCTAAATCTTTGAGTAGATCCGCAACAGTCATTCCCTCACGCCATGGTATACTTTCATCCTTTATTTTGATCATTCTTCGATTCCGTTTTCCTTGAGCACTTCTAAGACTTCAGGAAGATCAATACCAAGCCGTTTTACGGTTTCAATTGTTGGAATACCGTCATTAGTCCAGCCCCTTCGTTTATATACCGCGTCCTTGAGTTTTTCATATTGTTCCTCACGAAATTTACGTAAAAGCTTGATTTTCTCCTCTGTGTTCTTCCCAGTGATATCTGTTTTATGTTTTTCAGTAAGTTGTTTGTCATACCTGTCCTGCCGGGATTCATATTCATCAACCGTCACAGGTCCAACGGCGCGGTAGGGAATAGTGTCATGCTCGCGACGACCAAAGCCCATTTTCAGATTGAAGATGCGTTGGAAATTATATACTGCTTCACTCATAATTATAAGATCATCGGGTGTCTTCTTTATTCCTGTAATAGCACTGAAGTAATCCGCATACCACTGCACGTGTTTCATTACCTTGGCAGGCTCCGGCATATCCTTGTTGTCTTCAGGAACAATATCGTTCCAGGGAAGTTTGCACAGGCCGCATAAACCGAACCATGTTCGGAGCATTGGGAACCAGTGGAGAGCTTCTGCCTTTTGTTCAAAGGTCGGCATGAAATTATGTACCATATCAAGAAAGATCAGCCATGCTTCGTCATGCTGAGGGCCCTTGAGTGCCAGACCGTATCCACCCTGTTGAGCAAGAGATTCTTTTGTCATGTACTCGGAAAACTCAAGCCCCTTTGACTCCATACCTATATCACGCAATAGTTCAGCATCAGCGCCATAGTCCACGGCAAAGATTCTTTTCATTTTTCGAATACCTTGACCTATAATTTTTCCAAAGCCCTCACCTTTGGCCATTTGATGTAACAGCTCCAGAGCGCTCATCCGGTTGCCAAAAGAAAGGTCCATACCTTTTGTATGAGACTCATCAATCAAACCCTTCTCAAAACATTCCATTGCAAAAGCAATCGATGTCCCTACCGAGATCGTATCAAGGCCATAGGTGTCACAATAAAAATTCATCTCAACTACTGTAAATGGGTCAAAGACGCCTATATTTGAACCACAGCCTGCAATTGTTTCATATTCCGGTCCGTCAACAAAGACTTTCTTTCCCTTGTAAGGGCCTGTAAGGGGAACAAAATCTTTAACACCATGCGCACAGGCAACGGTGCATCCCAACCAGCACCCGTCATAGCCTTTGTCAAATATACGTCTGTACGCTTCAGCACCTATATTGGGGGCTTCGGGATGTTTACCATACTGGAAATTATTTGTAGGCAGTAGATCATAATCATTCATAATGGTAACGATATGTGTAGTACCTATCCTTGACATTTCGTTTTGCTTTGGATCGAGATTTACAATTTCGCGAGAGTATTCTTTCCCAATCTCTTTTATTAAAGACTTATCTGCCGGATTATTTGAGCTTAAAGTAACATTATCCCATCGAGTCACAATTGCTTTTATACCTTTATCAGCAAAAACACTGCCTATACCACCGCGTCCCGCCTGTTTATATCTCACTCGTTTACGTTTTGAATCATACCATGTGAAGTTAAGACATCCAATCAGGGTGTGTTTTGCGCCGGGACCCGTAGAGACCACGGAAATGTTACGAGATTTACCACTGCCAAATTGCTCTGTTAAAATCGCTGATAATTCATATGATTCCTCCGCCAATTCAACGGCCTCAAAAATTTGAATTTTCTTATCAATACCATCAATATAAATAAGAATATCTTTTGATGATTTTCCTGTTATTTCTAGCGCGTCAAATCCCGAAAATTTCAGATAAGGGCCAAAATATCCCCCAACGTTGGAATCCATAACAGACTCCGTTGTCGGGGAGATTGTAGTTACAATACTTTTTCCGGAACCAGGGAATACCGGAGTCCCTCCCATAGGTCCCGATCCAATACATATTGCATTCTCAGGATCATTCCATTTTGTATTCTTCTTGACGGCATTCCACAGCAGCCAGAGATCAAACCCTTTGCCGCCGACAAAGGTTGATTTAATTTCTTCAGGTACTTTCTTAATAGAAATATCTAAACCAGAAATGTCTATACAAAGAAACTGGTCAGCATATCCTTTATTTATAGTTGGTCTTTCATAGCTAATGGTTTTCAATTCTTTTAAATTTTCATATTCAGTCATAATATCAATCCTTTTGGTTTGCGAAGTTTTTTATCATCATTTCTCCCAATTCGGTAGATCTTTGTGAAGCTGCTTCAACGGCATTGATTAATGTAGTTCGGAGTCCGCCTTTTTCTAATGTATGAATACCGGCAATAGCTGTTCCTCCGGGGGAGGTGACTTTATCCTTTAAGCTTCCCGGGTGTTCTTTTGTTTCCTTTAATAATTTCGCTGCCCCCAAAACCGTTTGGATTGCAAGAAATTGAGAATCCTGTCTTGAAAGGCCCATCTTTACTCCAGCATCGGCAAGGGCATCAACAATTATAAAGATATATGCAGGACCGCTACCGCTTAATCCAGTGATAGCATCCATTAAAATATTTTCTTCAATAAAAACACTTTCTCCCACTGAATCGAAAATTTCTTTTGCCAGATTAATGTCACCGTCAAGAACATGTTTTCCTGCAGCAATTGCAGTAGCTCCCTCCCTGACGAATGCAGCAATATTGGGCATGACACGGATGAGCCGTAAATCTTTTCCAAGACGCGACTCGATCGCAGCCAGAGGAACGCCGGCAGCAATTGAGATAATTAGCTTTGACATATCAAGGTATGAAGCTGTTTCCCGAAGTATCGAAGCCATTATCTGTGGTTTAATCGCATAGATTACGATTTCCGACATCTCGATTGCTTCTATGTTGTTTGTTGTAGTAGTAACACCATATTCTTCATTAATCCTTTTGAGGTTATCCTCCCGAACATCAGAGCAGATGATATTCGCGGGGTTGGATGATCCGTTACCAATTAGTCCGCCAACAAGGGCCTCACCCATATTCCCTGTTCCGATTATGCTGATCTTCTTATCATTTAACATTATCTATATTCTCCTTACATCATAAAAATATTGCCTTTTTGTTGCGTAACTTTAAAGATTAGTTTTTATAGAGTCAAGAGAAAAGATGCTTTCTATAATTTGACAAAAATTACTTTGATATTATGAGATATCAATGATATCACTATTATTATGAAACCGTTTAAAGAGTTCCCTGAACATTTAAGAAAGAAAATTCGTTATATTCTAACTGATATCGATGACACGCTGACTGTAAATGGTCGTTTGCCTTCAGAGGTTTTTGCTGCAATGGATCTTTTACAAGATGCGGGATTCCATATAATACCGATTACCGGAAGGCCGGCCGGATGGTGCGATCATATTGCGAGAATGTGGCCGGTAGATGGAGTAGTTGGAGAAAATGGCGCATTTTACTTCAGTTATGACGAACAACAAAAAAAAATGCGGAGACGGTACTGGAAATCAGAAGTTGAACGAGAAGAAGATCGAAAGAAATTAGAGATTATAAAACACAAAATTTTAAATGAAGTTGATGGATGCGGTGTCTCTGCCGACCAGGCATATCGTGAAGCTGATCTTGCAATTGACTTTTGTGAAGATGTTCCTCCCCTTCCCATGGAAGACATCGAGCGAATTGTTAACTATTTTGAAGAAGCAGGTGCTCAGGCTAAGATGAGTTCAATCCATGTGAACGGCTGGTTTGGAAGCTATGATAAATTAGCTATGAGCAGGATTCTGTTTGATGAAGTTTTTAAGATAAGTCTGGATAGTATCAGAGAAAAGGTGATATTCACCGGCGATTCTCCCAATGACGCGCCGATGTTTGCTTTTTTTCCGCATTCAATAGGCATGGCCAATATCCTGCATTTCAAAGGAAAAATAGCCACTGAACCGGCCTGGATTACAAAAAAGGAGGGTGGATACGGCTTTGCGGAAATGGTTGAGACTGTTCTTTCTTAGGGCTTTAGTCCATCATATAAACCCTTGCCCTCAGGGCAAGATCAGAGTTCATTGGCTTTGCCTGAAAAGAATAAACGCGGGATATCGAATTTATAAACCCCAAATTCCAAGCACCAAATTACAAATAAATCTCAAATTTCAATATCCAATGACCTAAACAAATTTTGGTTTTTCTTCTTCAAGATCAAAGAGTTTGGAATTTTGAATTTCGGTTCCGCCTGCGGCGGATTATTTGTTTGATATTTGATATTTGTTATTTGGAATTTAAATGATTCCATTTGAGATAGATACACCCCTATGAGGTGAAACCAAAGCCGGGTCCTTGGGGCCCGGATTCTTTACTTTGTATTATCGATGAAGTAATTATCCGGGTATTTCAATATTGTTGAAAAAATAGCTTATTTCAAAGGCGGCGGTTTCCGGTGAATCTGAGCCGTGAACTATGTTTGCCTGGATGTCCCTTGCAAAATCCCTGCGAATAGTCCCCTCTGCAGCTTCTTTATAATTGGTAGCCCCCATTATTTCGCGGTTTTTCTTGATAACATTTTTTCCTTCAAGAATCATGACAACAACAGGCCCTGACGCCATAAAATCCGTTACACTGTCAAAAAAAGGTCGTTCTTTATGCACTGCATAAAAGCCTTCTGCCTGTGACTTTGTCATCCGTATCATTTTTATGGCAATAATTTTTATATCATTTTTTTCAAAACGTTTTATAACCTCGCCAATGAGTTTCCGCTCAACACCGTCCGGTTTAATAATAGATAAAGTTCTTTCCATGATTTTCTTATCCTCTCGTTAGAATTTTGATTTACAGTGCAATATCAAACAGAAATCTTCAAGTCAACTGTTGTCAACATTTCAATGTGTAATACCTAAAAAATTAATAACGTTCAAAAGTGTGCGCATAATTGTTTTCCCAACAAATGGGATCCATTTAACAATCATTCGGTAATGCATATTTCCAAAAGACGATATCAATTTACCTATTAGGGGGTGATCAAATATTTGGGATTTAACAGACAGTTTCTTGAACAATAGGGCTTATGTAGCGCAAATCCCAAATATTTAATCTATGTGAGCAGTCGAGGAATTATACAGTGATATCGTCTTTTGAGAACATCCATTACCTTTTCAAATTTTAACCGCTTGCAAAGAAATGCGCACACTTTTGAACGTTACTAAAAATTATAATTGTTGTGCCATTGCTGTTGACAAAAAGCTTTTCAAAATGTTAAACGGTCGATATTCATATGAAACTTGCAATATGAGACAGGAGTAACAATGCCCATATATGAATTCTATTGTGCGGACTGTAATACGATTTTTAATTTCTTTTCAAAAACTATAAATACAAAAAAAATTCCTCTATGCCCGAAATGCAAAACAAAAAAGCTTTCAAGACAGGTTTCTCTTTTTTCATTTACAGGAAAGGCTAATGAAGACAGCGATCTTGATGATCTTCCTTTTGATGAAAGTAAGATGGAGCAGGCCATGAATATGCTGGCGGGAGAGGCTGATAAAATAAATGAAGACGACCCACGCCAGGCTGCTAATCTTATGCGAAAGCTCTCTGATATGACCGGCATGGAACTCGGTCCAAGTATGGATGAGGCCTTGAGCCGAATGGAAAAAGGTGAAAATCCGGAACAGATAGAGGCTGAAATGGGGGATCTACTGGAAGGTGAAGAGCCCTTTTTACTGCCGGAGAAAAAGGGAAAAGGTAAAAAAGTAAAACGGCCAGATCCATTAAGAGATGAAACGCTTTATGATCTTTAATCTTTGTCCTAAAGATTGACGAGGTAGATATGGAAAATGAAATACTTGATAGAATTGAGATTGTGCAAGGGGATATTACAAAGATGGATGTTGACGCCATTGTCAACGCAGCAAACAAGTCGTTACTGGGCGGAGGAGGCGTAGACGGAGCAATTCACAGGGTTGCAGGACGGAAGCTTTTAGAAGAATGCCGTACAATCGGAGGATGTCCCACCGGAGAAGCAAGGATAACCAAAGGATATAACCTTTCTGCAAAATATGTAATTCACACGGTAGGACCGATTTACAGGGGGAAACCTCAAGACAGCGTTCTTCTCACTCAATGCTACACTAATAGCCTGCGACTTGCTGTAGAAAACAATGTTACCTCCATCGCGTTTCCCGCAATAAGTTGCGGGGTATACGGATATCCCATAAATGAGGCCTGTAAGATTGCAATCGATACAACTTGCAATTTTCTCAAAGAAAATCAACCTATTAGCAAGGTGATGTTTGTCCTTTTTTCCTCCAGCGATTATCAGGTTTACGTTAACTATTTGAATAAATATGATAGATTTTGATATTCTTTATTGACAAAAATAATAATCGTGACTAATTTATTCTGAATTAATTATAAGCAAAATTGAGTAAATTGTTTTTATTTACTTTACAAGGAGGCTAAAATGATAGAAGTAACACAACCGGCAACAGAGCAAATAGCTGAATATTTTAAAGACAAACAGGCTTCGCCCATTCGGATCTTTTTAAACGAAGGTGGTTGAGGGGGCCCCTCCCTTGCAATGGCTCTGGATGAGCCAAGAGATACCGATGATGTTTTTGAAGTTGATGGTTTCAAGTACATTGTAAATAAAGAGTTCATGGAAAGGGCAAAACCGATAAAGGTAGATTATCAAGTTTATGGCTTTAAAGTTGACTCCGGTATAGATTTAGGGGAAGGCTGTAAGAGCTGCGGATCAACTGAATCCTGTAGCTAATACAAAATAAATTGACAAAAAGGGCAACTATCCATGTGGTGTTGCCCTTTCTTTCTTTGAGACCTTTGCAAAACGCCCCCTTTTGTCCAATTTCTGTGTTAGGCTCAAATTTTAATCCTCGAAATACTCAATGTATGCCTGTGGTTAAAATTCTCGCCTGCCTTGAACTTGAACAAAATTGAACATTTTTCAAAGGTCTCTCTTCTTGATTTTCGTGATGATTATCCTTGGAGCGATTGAATAAAAAAACTCCCCGACCCCTGAAAATAATAACTACTCCGGCCCCAAAACCCTTTCAGCATTAATCAAAGTTCCCACTATTTTACACATGGAATACAAAGCAGCTTGCCGTTTTCACCAGCTATCATTTTAGTTGACATGGTCATCTCACCGCATTTCGCACAGGCTTTTGAAGGAGCTAATGGAGCATAAGACGGCATAATAAATTTTTGCTTAATAGTTGTAAATACTTCATCAAAAGGTCTCGAAAGAAGATCCTCTGATTTTAGCAGCTTTTGGCGCCATTTTTCTTTTTCGGTTGCCGAACCAGAAGAAATGGCTTTATCAAGCCGGTCAAACTCATCTTTATATTTACCTTTATAACTGAAAAAATCATTTCTGAAAAAACGATAAGCCCCTTTTGATGAACGGTTAAGGATTGTATAGGCATTTTTCCCATAATTTTTAATAATAAGGTTACCTTTTCCAGCCGTGGTGCCGAGTAGCACTTGAAGTGCATCAACAGCGCATGAATCATTTTCACAGATTGTGACCACCTCTTCATCTCTTGATCGTTTAAGTTCGAGAAGACTTATTGCCTCTTTAGCAACAAGGTAGCCATATATAAGACCCGGGCATAGGTGCCCATGAAATGCAATGCATTCTTTGAGATCTTCCGGTATATTTAGTTCTATGTTTTCCATATTTTCCATAAACAACCTCTTCAATAATCTTCAATCGCCAATCTTACTGATATGCTTTTCAATAACAGCCAACAGATCAGCCTTTTTAATAGGTTTGATCAGAAGGGCGTTGCAACCTGCCCGATGGCCTTTTTGGGTATGCTCAACAAGTGCGTGGGCGGTAAGTACAATGATAGGTGTTTCCTTTCTTCGGTTTTCCCTTTCCCATTTCCTTATCTCATTAGTAGCCGTATAACCATCCATGACCGGCATTTCAATGTCCATGAGAACAAGATCATATTTGTCAGTTGTAAATTTATCCACAGCTATTTTGTCATTTTCCGCTGTATCCAAAATATATTGTGTCTTTTTCAGAAACGCCTGAATAAGTACTTGGTTATCCTCATTATCTTCAACTAGTAAAATACGAATCTGTTCCAGATCTTCTTGGACATTGATCGTTTGCTGCTGAGAACGATTTACAACTGATTCCTTAGAGGTCTCAATATTCTTTTTATCTGATTGTACCTCGAACTTGGCAGTAAAATAGAAGGTACTCCCCTGTCCAATATCGCTTTCCACCCATATTCGTCCACCCACTAATTTAACAAGCCGGTGTGAAATTGCCAGGCCAAGCCCGGTGCCGCCATATTCCCTTGTAGTGGAGGAATCGGCCTGTGAAAATCGGTCAAATATTGCTTCTTTTTTTTCCGGTGATATGCCGATACCGGTATCAGTTACTGAAAAAAGAAGTTCTACATGTGAATCTCTTTTTTCAGATTGTCCTGAAACCTCATGAGGCTTAACTTCTACAGCAACTTTTCCTTTTTCAGTAAATTTAAGTGCGTTTCCAATTAGATTGGTTAAAATCTGACCCAAACGAGTAGGGTCGCCCATAAGGTACATTTTTATATCAGGGCTGATCCGCCATGATAATTCTAGACCTTTCTCCTGTGCTTTAAAAACCTGTGCTTCACAAGTGCTGCTTACCACCTCCATTAAATCAAATGAAATTTTTTCGATCTCAATCTGTCCTGCCTCAATCTTGGACAGATCCAGAATGTCGTTAATTAATAGCAAGAGATTTTCGCCGGATGATTGTATTGCACTAATGAATTTTTTTTGTTCAGCAGTCAGAGAGGTCTCCCGGAGAAGATCTGCCATACCTATGACAGTATTCATGGGTGTCCTGATCTCGTGGCTCATACTTGCCAAAAACTCGCTTTTGGCCCGGCTTGCAGCCTCTGCCTGCTCCATTGCCAACTTTAATTTTTCATCCGTTTGTTTGCGCTCTTTGATTTCAGCTAAATAATTTCTATTGAGTTCTTCAATTCGATCCTTTTCAGAGGCTAAATGGTTAATTAGATCGCTGTTTTCAAACTGCAATCTCAATGAAGATACAGTAACTTTATTTATGCGCTTTGCGGTGGAAAACATCAGAATACCGAAAAGGAGAGTCATTCCACCCATGGCAAGATGGATGTCGTCGCCAATAACGAAAAACCTTACAATAACAGGAATTAAGATCGGCAGACTGTAAGCAAGGAAAGATTTTATTATTACTGAATATATTCCTGCCGCTCCGGCCACCATTCCGCCCAGCACAAAAACAAGAAACATCTGGTGTGCTATGGAGTCAACGGGAAATAGAAAGATACTGGCAGAACCCCAGATGATGCCGGAAAAGGCCATGCCAATGATAAACCATGTATCCCAGGGATAAATTTCAGCACGCACTTTTGATGAGTATCTGAATCTAAGTAATTTCAAATACCGAAGAATTGATATTATCGAAATTGCGAAAAACCAGATAAATAATACTGAATGCTCAATGAACTCCCGTAGTATGAAGACGAGGATGAGTGAATTGATGAAAGTGGCGATTATACCTATGGGTAAATGCTTGTAAAGCTGTGCAACCTGTGCTGCATATAGCCGCTGGGTTTCATTCAATATCTGTGCTTGATTATTAAATTTCTCTTTGGTTTTACTTCCATCTATCATTTTTCCAAACTTTTATTGTTAAGTGGAATTCGCTTTGTTCCAAAATTCAAATTAACGGAATACCTTGAATCGCCAATCTTCAATCATCTCCGATGAATCGGGATTTACGCCGGATGTGCACAAGTCCGCTTCGCTTCAACGCTCACCAATCCTAATAGCATGCTTTTCAATAGCAGTCAACAGATCCGCTTTTTCGATAGATTTAGTCAGATGAGCGTTTCAAGCGGTATTATGGCTTTATTGGGGTTAGTTATTTTTTTTATAATATAAAAGCGCCACCTCCCTTGATCAGTAGCTTTTATACAAAAATATTAAGGATTATTTTAAAAGCCTTCCATACCCCACTGTATCGCTGGTATTCTATCGAAATACCTTTTATTCTTGACAAAGGTCACGCGATAAGTATATTACTTAATTTGAATATAAAGGAGTACAAATGAAAGCTTTCCTTAAAGTGATGAAGGCCCTTTCCGATCCTAACAGGGTCAAAATTGTTAAGATGCTTCAGCATAAAACAATGTGTGTTTGTGAGCTTCAAGCCGCTCTGAAAATAACCCAACCCAGTGTATCGAAGCACCTTAAAATTTTGGAAGATGCTTGTATCGTTGACTATCAGAAAGATGGTTTGTGGGTCAACTATCACCTCACAGATGGAAGTAGCAATCCTTATGTTGCCAGCCTTTTAGGAAATCTTAGGCACTGGCTAGAGGATGAGCCTGAAATAGATAAAATCGTAAGAAAACTTCCAGAAATTAGGAGGGAAGAGATCTGTAAAAAGTAGTTTTTAAACGAAATATATAGCTATATAAGAATATATTTGCTACAGAAATCGTAAGTTATAGCGTATCATAGTGTGATGAATTAGTAAAAAGATCTCTTTTTGATTTTTTAGGGAACCATCAACACTGAGTATCCCATAAAAACCACATATTCCGGGGAAATTTATATGAAAGAAAAAACCAAGCTTTTGCTTATCGTGTTGGTTTTCCTTGCCTGCTATTATATCCCGTGGGACAACACTACAATACGCCAATCAGGGCTTGAGGCCTTCATGATGCTCCGGGAGTATGCCAGAGAGCACGTGTTGACCTGTCTGATCCCTGCCTTTTTTATTGCAGGAGCCATTGCGGTTTTTGTCTCCCAGGCGGCTGTCCTTAAATATTTTGGATCGACAGCAAAAAAAATTCTTTCTTACTCTGTGGCCTCAGTTTCAGGGACGATATTGGCTGTCTGCTCTTGTACCGTTCTTCCTCTTTTTGCAGGAATTTACACTCAGGGTGCTGGGATTGGCCCTGCCACTGCATTCCTTTATTCCGGGCCCGCCATCAATGTCCTCGCCATTGTCCTTACAGGGAGAATCCTGGGCTGGGAATTGGGATTGGCTCGTGCTATTGGCGCCATCTTTTTTGCTATTATAACCGGCCTTCTTATGGCCTTCTTATTCCGAAAGGAGGAGTCAACCCGCGGGGCAGGACAGGTCTATCTCCCGGATGAGGAAAGACAGGAACGCACCTTGACTCAGAATGCCTTTTACATGCTGACTATGGTCTTGATTCTGATCTTTGCTGCTTTTGCCAGGCCGGCAACAGGTTCGATAGGTCTCTGGCCCTTTATCTTCGCTGCCAAGTGGTATATCACAGCCGGTCTTTTGATTGTCCTGACCATCATGCTCAAATCCTGGTTTACTAAAGATGAGCGCATTAACTGGGTTCAATCAACATGGGGATTTATGAAGCAAATCTTTCCACTCCTTGGTGCAGGGGTTTTGGTGGCCGGTTTCATGTTGGGCCGACCGGGTCATTCTGCCATGATTCCAGAGCAATATATCCATACTCTGGTAGGAGGAAACTCTTTATGGGCAAACCTTTTTGCATCACTATCCGGCGCCCTTATGTATTTTGCCACCCTCACCGAAGTCCCAATTCTTCAGGGGTTGATAGGCGCCGGTATGGATAAAGGGCCAGCCTTAGCCCTGCTACTGGCAGGCCCAGCACTTTCGCTTCCCAATATGCTGGTAATAGGGGGAGTGATGGGAGTCAAGAAAACAGTCACTTTTTGTGTTATTATTGTAATCCTGTCCACCATCGCCGGTATGGCTTACGGCTTGATCGCGGGGTAAAGGAGGAAAAATGTCAGGAAACGACGTCACTCAAATAAGAGTCGGCAAGCACCCCTCGGGAATCATCGGGTTGAAACAAGTTTTGGAAGAGGTGTCAAACGAGTGCAAAGGAATGTCCGACGATGAAATTAATGCTGAGCTGTTAAAACGATTATCCAAAAAAAACTACATTAGCAACAACGCAAAGGAGGTCTACGGCCAGGCATTTTTAAGAGAGTATAAGAAGTTTGTCGGGGAGGCGTTTGAGGACCCGGACGGGGGCGGGTTAGAGATAAAAGTCTTAGGGCCTGGCTGTCCTCAATGTGAAAAGCTCGAACAGGATCTCATAGCAGTAATGGTTGAACTCAATATTGCCGCCGGGCTTGAACATGTTCGGGATATAGCAGAAATCGGGAGCTACGGTGTTATGGGAACACCAGGTCTGATCATCAACGGTGTGGTAAAGGCGGTAGGGTCTGTGCCGCCAAAAACCAAAATCATGGGCTGGTTGAAAGAAGCCGAAAAAAATAAGAACCTGGCACATAAAACCTAAGGAAACTTATCACGAAAGCACGAAAAAACGAAGACACGAAAAACATAATAAAATTTCGCGCTTTCCCCCTTTCGTGTTTTCGTGATTATCAAGGTGAGTAATTTATTAACATTGGAAAGGAGAAAATCATGGAAATCAAAATATTAGGACCCGGCTGTCCGAGGTGTCAACAAACAGCGGAACATGTCAAGCAGGCGGTTGCCGAAGCAAATGTGGCTGCCGATATCGCAAAGGTGACCGATGCGATGGAGATTGCCGGATATGGTGTTTTTGGCACCCCTGCGGTCGTTATTGACGGCGAGGTTAAAAGTGTCGGCAAAATTCCTGCAAAAGAGGACATCAAAACATGGTTGAGTAAATAGCTGTTGAATTAAACTTAACTGATCGGAGTAAAACGCGCGGAGATTTGAAAGGAATATGGAAAAACTACGATCAAAATCTCTTTCAGCAACCTTGGCGGTGTTGTTTATATCGATTTTGACTTCAGGAATCATCCGGGCAGACGAATTTAACGATGTTCCGGTCAAAGGGATGGTTACAATGATCGACCTGGGGGCAAAAAAGTGCATCCCCTGTAAAATGATGGCGCCGATCATGGAAAAGATGGAAAAAGTATATAAAGAAAAGGCCGCGATTGTATTTATCGATGTTTGGGAGCACCGTGAACAAGCCTCCCGATTTAAAATCCGGGCTATTCCGACACAGATATTCTACGATAAAGATAGCAAAGAAGTGTACCGGCATGTCGGATTCATGAGTGAAAAGGAAATCATCAGGCAATTGAAAAAATTGGGTGTTCATTGAATACGCAGTTGAAGAAAAGGACAATGAACAGATGCTTGAGACACTATTTTTAACGATTAACGAATGGATCGCTGGTGGCACGGCCATAGCCGCGCTGGGATGTTTTCTGTGGGGGATGGTCAGTGTAATGTTCAGCCCCTGCCATCTGGCATCGATTCCTTTGATTGTCGCTTATGTGGGCGGACAAGATCGGGCAGTTGACCCCAGACAAGCCGGTATTTACTCTGGGGCGTTTACAACAGGCCTTTTTATCACCATTACACTGATCGGAATTATCTGCGCCTTGCTGGGCCGCATGCTTGGGGATGTGGGCAGCTACTGGCAAATTCTGATCGGTGCCATATTGATATGGGTAGCACTTGGCGTGTTCGGAGTGGAAAAGTGTTCCATGTCCGGCAGCTTGCTGTATCGTTTGAAATTAAAAGGATTAACAGGCGCCTTTGCGCTGGGACTGGCCTACGGGATTCTATCCGGTTCCTGTACTTTCGGGTTTATCGCACCGATTTTGGCCATAGTTACCGTCCAACAGAAAGTTGCTACCGGTATTCTTTTTATCCTTCTGTTCGCCATCGGCCATTGCCTGCCGATCGTGGTTGCCGGAAGCTCCACGGCTGCGGTGAGGAAACTGATGGAAAATAGTGCATGGCAAGGCGCCGGAAACTGGTTCCGAAAAGGAGCGGGTGCCGTCATCGGCATTATGGGCATCTATTTTATTGTAAATCCGTTTTTGAGGGCTTGAAGATATTAGTGTAAATGTCGGCTTTGATTAGTCTGAAGAACGTGATGCTCCTTCTCAAAAAAGTATTTTTCATGTAACACTTTAGCCCTTTGAAACCAGTTTATACAAATAAGCTTGAGACCGCAAAGAAGGATTATTGTGTTACTTAAAAACTATACCAAAGAAATCTTCAGGTCAGTATGCAACCCTGGTGCTCAAAATCTCCACTGTTTTGCATACCTTGAAGAAGACATTGGAGATGCACTTCCGTATCTTAATGCCGAACTGGGTGGATTTTCGTATACAAAGAATCCCCCGTCTGTGACATTTAAGTCTCAGGGCAAACTGATCACCATTCATGCCAGAAAGATCGCCATCAATGCCCTTAAAGACGAAGAAGAGGCGGAAAAGATCATTGAATGGCTTAAAAGGGAGATCAATATGGTCTGGGAAAAGCGCGCGGAGATCGAACCCAGCTACGAATCTGCGTCCAGGCCCAGTATTATGGAGATTCTCAAACTGTTGCCCAAAACCAACTGTAAAGAATGTGACCAGCTCACCTGCATGGTCTTTGCCTCAATGGTAGCAGAGGGAGCAAAAGGCCCCGAAGACTGCCCGCCGCTGAATGATGACAGCAGCAAACAATTGTCGGAATATCTGAGCCAGTTTCGTTTCGATTTCTAAATGCATTAACTTAACTAAAGGGAAATATATAATGGTGTTAAACATCTCGGAGCAAGAATTTCAGCAGATGAAGATGGTGGTCATGGACGGAGACAAAGACGAAGCCCTTGTTCTGATCAAAGTATTTATCAAAAGGCTGGAGCATCAGAAGCAACAGGGCATGAAATCTCATTTAGATAGATGATAAAAAAGGAGTAAAATAATGACAACCGAAGTGGTTATCACTAAAGAAGGCAAAGGACTAAGTTTTTTTGAAAAATACCTTTCTGTCTGGGTGGTTCTCTCAATTGTAGCGGGAATTGTCCTGGGTAAAATTGCTCCTGCTGTGGCGAAATACCTTGACGGATTAGCGATTTACGTAGGTGAAGCACCTGTAGTTTCTATCCCCATCGCCGTCTGCCTTTTCTTCATGATGTATCCCATCATGGTGAAGATCGATTTCGGTGAAGTACTTATGGCCGGTAAAAATATCAAACCAGTCGGACTGACCCTTTTTGTCAACTGGGCTATCAAACCGTTTACCATGTATGCCATTTCGATATTTTTTCTCGGAACTCTTTTTTATAACTTTATCGGTCCCGAAGCCGTGGATTATGTGAAGATGCCCCTGGGTCTCGATCTTCCTGTGGGCAGTACCCACGGTGTTGGAAAAGTGGTTTTGGTCAATGGGATCAGGGTACTGGAGGTACCCCTCTGGCGGAGCTATCTGGCCGGTTGCATTCTCTTGGGAATAGCTCCCTGTACGGCCATGGTTCTCGTCTGGGGTTTTCTGGCCCGAGGAAATGACGGGCATACCCTTATAATGGTGGCTATCAACTCCCTAACAATGCTCTTTCTCTATGGTCCATTAGGCGGTTTTTTGTTGGGTGTAGGACGGCTTCCGGTTCCCTGGCAGGCCCTGGTGCTTTCCATCGGCATTTATGTGGCCCTTCCCCTTGTGGCCGGATATATATCCCGCAAGATGATAATAAAGGAAAAGGGAGAGACCTGGTTTAAGGAAAAGTTTCTCCACATTTTAACTCCCATTACCATTATGGCCCTGCTGATCACGCTGGTGCTTCTTTTTTCGTTTAAGGGCGACGTTATCGTATCCAACCCGCTGACCATACTCTGGATCGCCATTCCCCTGTTCATCCAGACCAACCTGATTTTCTGGCTGGGATACGGTCTGTCCAGGTTGCTGAATCTTACTTACGAAGACGCAGCCCCATCAGCCATGATCGGGGCCTCTAATCATTTCGAAGTGGCCATTGCCACGGCAACCATGCTCTTCGGTCTTTCATCCGGAGCGGCCCTGGCCACGGTTGTGGGTGTGCTGATTGAAGTGCCGGTAATGCTCATGCTGGTAAAAATTTGCCTGGGAACTGATCGCTGGTTTACCCATTGAACGCAGGTGCATTGAGGATCTGTCAGTAGAAAAATAAACGCAAAGGTGAGTTGATGTATAAAAGCTTTTTGACCATGTCCTTTAGCGATAGCTCAATTTGGCTGAAAATATCGGTCAAATTGAAAAGGTAACCGATACGATGGATATTGCCAAGCACGGGGTCTTTGCGACTCCGGCTGTGGTTATTGACGGCGAGGTCAAATGCGTAGGAAAGATCCCGAACAAGGATGAGATTAAGGCATGGCTTGGGAAGTGATTTAGGAGATGTTAATATGGAATCAGTTAAGATTCAGCTCGGAGTGAGGCGTAAAAATTCGATTTCTATTTGTCTTTTAGTGTGCGAAGACAATCTTGAGGGAAACGGTGGGTGCCTTTGTCTTTCAGGCTTACTCGCACAAGAGCATCCGGATCATTGATTGCGGTATCCGGATCGGTTATGATTCCGTGCAGCCCCACATATTCATCCATGTAACTCTGCCAAGCTTCGTCATCAGATTTCCTGAAAACTTCAACTTTTTGGCCTTTACGAAAAACCATTTATATCTCCTTGTTATCGGTTAACCGTATAAGTTTGTTTACCGGTTTGCCGAATAATCATGCTAATGTCAAATGATGTTATATATTAGAAAGCGGAAGACTTGTTTTTGCCGTTTCTTTTCTGGCACACACCTCACAAACAGCATGATCCGGAGTAACCTCGGATATTCCACCAACCTTTTTTCTGATATAGTCAAGGTACTTGGCAGGCCCTATTACGGCGCCACATCTTTCACACCTGACCAGCTTCTGTCGATTTAATATGGTTCCGCAAAGGGATAGAATTCTTTCATCCTTTCTGTCCTCTATTATCATGGCTTCATTTGGGCAGTTGGCAGCACAGGCGCCGCATGCAATGCATATTTCCTCAGTATGTCTGAAATCGGTCTTAACAGGGTGATCAAAATCAAGATAACCCATTTGCAAAGCATCAATTTTCATTTTGTCCCGGCAAACTTTAACACATTCCCCGCATCGCCTACAAATATCGCAGCGGAGGCATCTTCTGGCTTCCTCTCTTGCCATATTTTCCGAATAACCCAGTTCCACCTGTTGAAAGGTAGTACGCCTTCTGTCAATATTCAACAGAGGCATTTCAGGCTTTTTCAAGGCCATCTTTGTAGCGGCAGGAACTTCAAACCACTCGGTTCGATCACGACGAACAGGAACAGGAGGCATCTTTGGTTGAGGTATGCCGGATAAAAATCGATCGATGGAATCAGCAGCTTTCTTTCCTCCGCCGATTGCTTCTATGACGGTAGCAGGGCCTATAACAGCGTCCCCGGCCGCAAAAACACCTTCCATAGATGTTGTCATATTGGCTATGTCAACGTCAATAGTATTACGTCTTGTCCAGTTAAGATCTGTTAAGGAATCCATGCATTTTTGGTTTACTTTCTGACCGATTGCAGGAATTACCACATCCACATCAACAAAGTGATCACTCCCTTCTATTGGCACGGGACGCCGTCTGCCGCTTTCATCCGGCGGACCCAGCTTGGCTCTCAGACAATGGAGAGATGTAACCTTGCCATTAGTCCCCATTATCTCTATCGGGATGGCCAGAAAGGAAAACTTTACACCCTCTTCCTCTGCCTGCTCCACTTCTTCTTCGTCTGCCGGCATTTCTGCGCGGGTCCGGCGATATAATATGGCGACTTCCTCGCTGCCCAGGCGGATACAGGTCCGAGCTGCATCAATGGCTACATTTCCTCCACCTATAACGGCCACCTTCTCCCCCGGAATATGTCTGTTTCCCAGGGCAACCTCTCTAAGCAAATCTATGGCATCGATCACCTGTGAGAATTCTTTTTCGCCTCGAATCCCCAATTTAACAGAATTATGGGCGCCAATGGCAAAAAAGAATGCTTCAAATCCTTCTTTTTTCAATTGCTCCAGTGTAACATCATCACCGAATCTGGTATTGAAGACAATTTCAACGCCTAAATCTTCAATCATGGCCACTTCCCTGTCAATGATTTCCCTGGGAAGACGATACCGCGGAATCCCCACCATCATCATTCCACCCGCCATGGGAAGAGCCTCTATTATCCTCACTACATACCCTTTGAGAGCTAAATAGTAGGCAGCAGCCAATCCTGCAGGGCCTGCCCCAATTATACAAACCTTTTTATTTTTATTATCTTCCTTTTCAGGATTCTTATAACGCCTTTCCGACATGGCCCTTTCCGCAGCAAAAGCCTTGAGAAATTTTATTGACACCGGAGTGTCGATTCGACCCCTGACACACATAAATTCACAGGGTCTCGTACAAATAAGGCCGCATACCCATGGGAAAGGGTTATCCTTTCTAATGACATCTATGGCTTCTGTATCGTATCCCAATCCAATAAGGGAAACATATGTCGGAATATCTATGCCTGCAGGACATGTCATCTGGCATGGAGCAGGGGCCAGCTTGACACAATCTCCAATGGTACAGTTATGTGTATTTATATGGCTTAAAAATACTTCCCGGTTTTCAGACACGGCAGATTTAATTATTTTGCCGGTTTCAACACATTTTACATCCGGGCCTTCTTCAATTAACTCTATTGATAAAGATTCAACCGCGGGTAAATGTTCTTCACCTGCCCTACCCCAGGCAGTGTCTTCCAGGAGTTCCAGAATCTCTTCTGCGATGCGCCTGCATTTGGGGTCCTTAAGATGGTTAGCGTTTATGATTTCATTTAACTTTAAGATGGTATCGTTGACCGGGCAGGTTTTATCGGGCATTTTTTTCTCCCTGAATTACACAATCCTGGCCCAAAGGACCAGGATTTAATTTATCCCCTCGAAGGGGAAAAAAGCGCTTTGGAACCTAAATTCGAAACTCGAAGCACGAAATCCGAAACAAATTCGAATGACCAAAATTCGAAATATTAAACAAAAATTGGGCTATGTCCAACATACCAAAAAGCTAGCTATATTGAGACTCTTTAGGCCTATTTTTGACTTTGTTTTTGTCATTTGAACATTAGAATTTCGGATTTGTTTCGAATTTCGAAATTCGTATTTCGTGCTTTGCACCGTATTTCTCGCCGGAACGGTAGAACCTTTCCGGATCCACCACTGGAAGTGGTGGGTTTAAATCAAACTAAAATCTTGGGACCGACCATTTTACTGCTGATCCTCGTAGGGCTCCATCCCTACGAGTCTCTGAAGCGCGATCCCTCTTTTCATAACATTCAGGGCAAATGTAGTTAATAAGCTCCAGGCCTTTAGGTTTGTATGCTTTTTCATTTATAAGGTCCATGTATTTTTTTGGAGCAAAAGGCGTATTGCAATGTTCACATCGTTCAAGCTTAAAGCGTGCAAACACCTGTCCCCATGTAAATATTTTTCTTTCGTCTCCGCGGTCTTCTAATTTGATTGCACCTGTTGGACAAACCTGGGCACAAGCACCGCATCCGATACAATACTCTGAAAGCTTTTCAAAATCCGTTGTTACTTTACGTTCGTAGCCTCGGTTTATCCAGCAGAGAGCATAAGCACCGATTCTGTCGCGACAAACACGCACGCAACGGCCACAACGCACACAATCATCATCCTCGCCGGTTCGGAAACGACTGGTAACAACTCCGCATTTTCCAGCCAGGTCAATGAGTTCTCTGGAATAAGGCGATCTCCCCAATAAAAGTTCTAAAATAAGCCTGCGATTATTCTTAATCCGTTCTGTTTCCGTCTCTACAATAAGTTCTTCTTTTACTTCCTGAATACAGGAGACACGAATGGCATGCTTAATCGAACCTCTGACTTCAACAATACAAAGTCTGCACGTCCCTTCGGGTTCTAAAGCTTCATGATGGCAAAGGGTGGGGATATAAATACCTTCCCTTTTGGCCGTTTCAAGGACGGTCATTCCTTCAGGAGCTTCAATCCATTTACCGTTGATTGTAAGATTGATCGTTCTCGGCATAGATATCCCTCCCTATCCTTTGAGTACGGCACTAAACTTACATTGCTCATAACAAACACGACATTTAACACACTTATCCTGGTTGATATAATGGGGCTCTTTCTTTGCACCTGTTATGGCTTCTGAAGGACAATTTCGAGCACATACCATACATCCGGTGCACTTTTTTTCATCTATGGTAAAAGAGGTCAGTGCCTTGCATGCTCCGGCAGGGCACCGCTTATCTCTGATGTGGGCCTCGTATTCGTCGCGGAAATACTTAAGAGTAGATAAAACAGGATTTGGTGCACTCTTACCAAGGCCGCAAAGAGAAGTGTCCTTAATCATTGGGGATAGCTCTTCCAATAAGGAAATATGCTCTGGTGTGCCTTTTCCCTCTGTGATCTCGGCCAGCAACCGCACCATCTGGGCAACACCTTCTCTGCATGGTGTACATTGACCGCATCCTTCATCCCTGCAAAATTGTAGAAAATATTTGGCCACATCCACCATGCATGTATCCTCGTCCATAACGATCATGCCCCCTGACCCCATCATGGAACCTGCCTTCAAGAGATGTTCATAGTCAACGGGCATGTCTAAATGGCTGGCCGGAATACATCCGCCGGATGGTCCGCCGGTTTGAACAGCCTTGAATTCTTTTTTTTGGGGAATACCACCGCCTATGCTATAAATAATATCCCTCAGAGGAATACCCATAGGGACTTCCACCAGACCGGTGTTTTTTATCTTCCCTACTAAAGAGAATATCTTGGTTCCTTTACTCGTATTGCTGCCGATCCCGGCATACCATTTTGCACCTTTTTGGATGATCAAAGGTATATTTGCCCATGTCTCCACGTTGTTTAAGTTGCTGGGTTTGCCCCAAACTCCGCTATCTGTGGTGTGTATGTATTTGGGTCTTGGCTCTCCTGCCTTATCTTCAATGGATGTCATAAGGGCAGTGGACTCACCACAGACAAACGCTCCGGCGCCAAGCACAACTTTGATATCAAAATTGAAATCTGTGCCAAAGATATTTTCCCCTAAGTAATTTCGTTCCCTTGCCTGATCAATGGCCAGCCGAAGACGATTCACTGCTAAAGGGTATTCGGCCCGGATATAGACATAGCCGTTACAAGATCCGATTGCATGGGCGCCAATTATCATCCCCTCAATGACAGAATGAGGATTCCCCTCAATGATAGAGCGGTCCATAAAGGCGCCTGGGTCACCCTCGTCGGCGTTACACAAAACATACTTAATATTACCGCTGGCCCGCCGACATCTTTCCCACTTGACACCGGTAGGAAAACCGCCTCCCCCACGACCCCTTAGTCCTGCTTCTGTGATAATCCTGATTATTTCATTAGGGTCCATTTTTAGGGCCTTGCGAGCAGATTCATATCCGTCTCTCGCAATATACTCTTCAATGGATTCGGGGTTAATCTGACCGCAATTGGCAAGCACTAGCTTCTGTTGCTTGCTGTGGAAGGAATGGTAGTCTTTTTTTACCAACATTTTTTTTACAGGTTCACCGCCAATGATATGTTTCTCCACAATCGTTTTTACTTTTTCCGGCGTGATAAACTGGTAAATCTCCTTCTCACCGTCAATGGCGATATCTACCAACACATCCTTTGCACAGAAACCACGGCAGCCTACCTTGTGGGTTCGAGCTTCGTATTTTACAGTCAGCTCCTTTTCCCTTAATGCCTCCTCAAATGCTTCTATGACCTTATATCCTCCGGCAGCAACACCCCCGGTACCAGTGCAGATACTTATTACAATTTTTTTGCTGTTTTTAGAAGCCATAACGAATACTTAGATTGAATAGGTGTAACCGTTCACTCCAAGAGACCTTTGCAAAACGCCCCCTTTTGCCCAATTTCTGCGTCAGACTTAAATTTTAATCCTCAAAATACTCAATGTATTCCTGCGGTTAAAATTTTCGCCTTCCTTGAACTTGAACAAAATTGAGCATTTTTCAAAGGT
>CAZLRK010000004.1:0-59735 GCA_964561845.1 uncultured Desulfobacterales bacterium
TAATATTTAGGGATTCAAGCATATCCCTTGTTATACTCAAGGGATCGTCCAAATCCGTAAAACCTATAATATCGCGGAACCACGTTGTCTCTTGTGCGAGTTTTTTTTCTATCTCGGCGAGTATAAGCACCAGATCTCCATTTCTGGGAAGAATCATGCTTTGATATCTGTAAACGGGTGGACTGAGATATCCGCTTAAATAATACATGCTTTCGGGCTTTGTCAGGAGCAGGGCATCCATACTTGCCATATCCATGGCTGCTCTTACTTTATTCAATCTGTCCTTATATTCGCTCTCCGCAAAAAGTAGCGGCATATGCTTTACCTCCTCATCCAATGATACTTTCTTTAAGAAACATTCGGTTTTATAGATGGTGATAGAGTTTCTGAAGCTCGGTTAGGTTCAGCGTTTGGTGAAGGCACACTATTTCAGGTCATAGGTTGTCCGAGTTCTTTTCATGCTGTTATCCCAGTTCAGTTTGATCAACTTTTGTGCACTTTCCGAATTTCTTTCACGCAATGCACCTACCAGTTGCTCATGTTCATGAACTGAATCGGAGGCAGTAATGCAGCCTCCAAAGTAATATACCTCCAACCGCCGAAACTTTAACTTCAGGTCTTCGAGAATATCGATTAAATATGGATTATTTGACTTTTCGATTAAAATTTCATGGAAGTGATAGTCCGCTTGAGAAGCCTTGACCGGCTGATTCAATGTTATAGTCGATGCTAATGTTTTATTTGCTTTGTCCAGTTGGTTAAAATCGGCATCAGTTAATTTATTAATGGATAAAGACACGACTAATTCTTCCAATTTGGCAATAATTGGATAGATTCTATTTGCTTCATTCTGAGACATAGGGCTCACCCTTGTCCAGCAGCCGGCTGAAGTTTCTAACAAACCCTTATCCTCCAACCGGCGAAATGCTTCCCTGACCGGGGTTCGGCTTACGCCTAAATTTTCTGCAACCTCCTTATCCAAAAGTTTTTCTTCAGGATGCAGATCACCCTCTGTGATCCACTTGAGGAGCTTGTTATAGACTTCCTCCCTCATAGTGGGGCGATTAATTGGTATAGCTCTTTGGGGAATGGGCATAATTCCTCCGATTTCGGTGTAAATGAATATTTTAAATCAATACATTGGATGCAATATATCGCCTCAGAAAACGGCTGTCAAGAAAAATCTTTACAGCTATATCAATTATTAATTATTTTTAATTATAACAATCTTTTAATTTAATAAAAAATATTTTTCGAAACGTCTTATGCTGATCGGGCGTTATAGCGTTCGGAGGCGATTTTCACCAGAAGCGAAACATCCACATTTCCACCGCTTGCAACCGCGACGGTACAGTTTCCTATCCGTGAAATTTTGTTGCTGATCAACGCTGAGATCCCGACAGCACCGGCCCCTTCAAGCATCAGGCGATGCGTATCAAGTGCATAGAACATGCCGGCCGCAATTTCTTTTTCTGAAACGAGAATGATATCATCCACCAGATCACGTACAATAGGAAAGGTATATTGATTGTCCGATCCGATCCCGCCCAGCAGCGCATCGGCCAAGCTGTCTTTCTCTTCGATTTCTATTGGTTTTCCGGCCTTAATACAATGGTACATAGCCGGGGCAACATCCATGGATACACCGATTACTCGGATATTGGGACTAGCGATTTTAACGGCAAGGGCAATTCCGGAGATCAGACCACCGCCAGACAAGGGTACTATCACCGTATCCACTTCCGGCAACTCTTCCAGGATTTCAAGGGCAATGGTCCCTTGTCCGGCGATAATATCCGGATCGTCAAAGGGATTGACCATGGCCAATCCCTCCTCCTTTTCCAGCTCCAGAGCCCGTACGTAGGCTTCGTCCTGGCTCTGACCATGGCGGATGACTTCCGCTCCCAGTGATTTCATAACATCCACCCTGTACTGGGGCACACGGCTGGAAAGACAGATCACGGCCCTGATGTTCATTTTGCTTGCCACATAAGCCACCGCTCTGCCATGGTTGCCGGTAGAAAATGCAATCACTCCTCTTGTTTTTTCTTCCAAAGTCAGTGAACTAAGTTTATTCACCGCGCCTCGAACCTTGAAGGATCCTGTTTCCTGAAGATTTTCCAGTTTGAGATGCACATTGCAACCGGTGTGCCTGCTTAACTGAGGCGAGGGGATCAGTGGCGTCTTTCTTGTCATGTATTGCAAACGATGTTTTGCCAGAAATACATCCTGTAATGAAAGGCCGTATTTTTGCATAAGATTTACCTCATATGACAAGGCTGGATATATCCTTGGGAAAAGGTGTAAAAATTTCAATCCCGCTTTCAGTGACTACGAATGAATCACCGACACGGGCGCCAAACTCACCCGGGATCGTAATCCCGCCATCCAGACATAGCGTCATCCCCTCCTTAAGAGACGTCGTGTCACCATCTTTAAGTTCGGGTTTTTCAAGGTAGGAATACCCAATTCCCCGACCCGTTCGGTACCCGGCTTCAAAACCGGCTTCACGATAAACTTCATTTACAGCCTCGTGAACTTCTTCGGCGATTACGCCTGGTCGAATCATATCCAGACCTGTTTGTTGCGCCTTGAGGCAAACCTCATAGATCCGGGCATGTTCATCCTTAACTGTCCCAACAAACCACTCCCTGTCAAATCCTAGTTTGAATTGTTTGAATTTTGCAATTGTACAAAAGCATAAATAAACAGGGTCGCCTTTCCGGAGCTTGCGCACAGAGTTTCGGCGATGGCAAATAGAAGTGTCGGCACCCGAGTTGATCACCTGAAGTTCATGAATCGTCGGAGAGTACATAAGATCCAGTCCTTCATCCTCTAGAAATTCCGCTGCCTTTCTGGTTCCTCCGGCAATCACCGCCAGTGCCACCTCATATTCGGGGACTCCTTCCGCGATGACCTTGGAAGCCGCTTTAGCCATAGCGACCGCTACCTGGCCGGCCTGCCGCATGATAGCAATTTCCTCGGGGGTCTTAACAATTCGCATGTCCCCTAAAATGTCAGTAACGTCGGTAAGCGCGGCGTCCTTTAATTCGGTTTGTAACCACTTTGTTATCAGGGGGGGCGTCTTGAAATCTTCGATACCGATTTTCAATTTTTTGGTGCTTTGGAATATATCCAGCAGATGTTTTCGCCACTCTCCATTAACACCATCCATCCACTGGCGAACATCCTCAAGCGATATCATAGCCCGGACCAGTAATGATTCAACCTCAGGGGTGATAATGGTGCATTCTCCGGCTGGCGGAACGATGACAATCATGGGACGGCCGAAATCCATCCCCAGGTCTCCACAGAAACCGGAAACATAATAGACCGTGTCCGGATCGCACAGTAATAGAAAATCTACCTTTTCCTCACTCATCCACTCCTGGAGCTTTATTACCCGTTTTTGAAAAATATCGGTCATAGTATTTCCTCCTTAGAATCATTTTAATATAATATACTGTTTATTTTTTTTATTTGATGGTCGTCTCAGCACGCTTAACGACGGCATGAACCTTTTTCTGTACCCTCTCCGGTAATATCTGCGGAATAGGGCTGTTTAAAATTTTATCCACTTTTTCTTTGGCTCGCGTGTTGAGGTCTTTTGCCCCCGCTTCGACCCAACTCTCGTTATTTCCCCGATCCATCAATTGGGGATACCAATCCTCACGAAAATGGCGCATGGTATGATCGCTATCAAGGAAATGTCCGTCAGGACCCACGCGGTCAATCTCGTCCAGTGCCAGAGTCTCTTCACTGACCTCAAATCCCTCCACAAATCGATTAATCCATCCGATTATTTCATCGCAAATCACTAATAAGGGCAATGAACCTAAAAGACCGGATTCCAGGTAGCCGAGATCATGAATCAGGTTCGCTCCGGAAAGAACATCCCCCATAAGGGTTAGAGATGCTTCGGCTGCTGCTTGGCCATCCAATGTTTTAGAATCGCTGCATCCAGCCAATCCAAAGTAAGGAATCCCAAGATAGTGGGCGTGGGCGGCTGGAAGCCCAATCATATCGGGAGGCGCATAAGGGATCACCTCCGTCCTCATATCCATGAGAAGTCCCCACCCACCCCAAATGAATGGGGTTCCCTCTCGTTTCAATTGTGAAAGAATCAAGCCTGTGAGATTTCCGGCACCGATGTGTGCTGCTGCCCCGGCTGGTGTTATTGGGGCCATGGCACCTCGGTTCCCATTAGGAGTATAAGTTGTGGGAAGCCCCTTTTCAGCAAAATAGAGGAGTTGTTCCAGCGATTCCTCATTGTGCAAGAGATCAGATGTAAGGTTCACATAATTGGCTATGAAAGGATTTCGTCGCAACTCTTCCTCCCCACCGGCAACTATTTCAGCCATTTCAACACAGTCCATAAGCCCTTTTACATCCAAGCTAACCATAACTATTGGTTTACGCGAATATAAAAGCATGGCTTCCATTTGAAATCTGTCCACAATCTGATTGGGGACATCCCATGGCATGAAAGCCGACATGATAAAATGAATATTTTCAAGATGTTCGCATACCCTGATGGCGTCAACAACGTCATCGAGTTTGGCTTTACGGCGTTTATCGGTTCTATGGTCAAGGATGTTCAAACAATCCGACCCGGTTCCAAAAAAGGATTTTCTTCCCTCTAAAGGCATTACCCGGTTGCCCTCTCTGTCACAGAGAACAACCCGTTTTGGAACGGTGTTCAAGGCTTTTTCCGCTAAATACGGCGGTATCCGAACCCGGTTACCTTCCGACACATGGGCACCGGCTTGCTTGAGCATATCGACCGCTTCCTGAAGATGGAGTCTTACACCGGTTCTTTCAAGGATTTCCAGGCTGGCAGAGTGAATTTCCTGAAGCTGGTCGTCCGTAATCTGTCTAAATAAAGATGATTTGTATTCGCTGAAACCGCTCATTAAAGGTGTCATTTCCATATCTCCTTATTGCTAACTTGGCTTTACGATCCCCCCAAATAATCAAACCATCAGTTGCCGCTGCGCATCGGCTACAGGTAGTAGTCATGGTCCTTATAGACGACTCCCACGTAACCGTGGCTTATGTGCACGAACCAGGCGTAACCTGGTCTGCCGGCATACGATGTGCTGGACCAGTAATAGTTGGGCTGTACGTTTGTGAAAGGATGTCCGGAAGGCAGAGCCGGTTCATTGTTACCGTAATCAATGAGGCTTTGAAGTTCCTTGATATCGGGCAGGCGCCAGTCACCGGCACTCGAACCATCGGTAAGTCCGCATTGCCCATTTTCCAGAGCGGCGCAGTAATCCGAGGCAATAGACCAGCTTCTTTCTTTAAAGCAATTGGCGTTTTTTAGCCAGATAAGCCCTGTCAGATTATCGGTCACCGTACCATTGCCGTTGTCAGTGAATCGCGGCGAAAGATCCCCGGCGTCAACCGGTACCGGCAAAAAAAGGCCCGCAGCAATAAAAGTCGTGATCATCACCAACACCATCGTTGTTTTGTGCTGTTTTCTCATTTTTCCTTACTCCCTTAGTTTTGTTAGTAACAGGCAAGCGGGTTTATTTTGGCTGCTGGTTTGGTACCGCTTTATAAATAGTTAATTTAACCGATGCGATTGTCGATTTGAACGCCCAAACCTTGCGCAATAGCCTTCTGAAAGGCCAACAAGGCAATTGCTGTATCCTGAACCCCGGTTCCGGTAAGATCACAAAGCGATATTTGCTTATCGTTCTGACGTCCTGGCTTCCGACCTGAGGTGACCTCACCCAATTCGGCAATATCCGAGTTTTCAGAAAGAAAACCTGCCTTTAGGCCATGATGAAGCTCTCCCATTGTAAAACATTGGGACTTCCGGTCGCATACCAGAACATCGGCTCGATTCAACACTTCAGGTTCAAGTTCCTGCTTTTCCGGAAGGTCCGCCCCCATTGCCGTAATATGTAACCCAGGATGGAGCCATTCGGGCTTCAAATAAGGTTTTTTGGACGGGGTTGAGGTTACCACGATGTTGCTTTCTTTAACGACGGATTGGGGATCTTTGGCGGCCACAACCTCAACTCCAAGCACCGGCGCCATTTCTTGAACATACTTATCAAGGCTTTCAGTATCGATGTCATAAGCCATAAGCCGTTTGAAATCGCGTATGATCTTCAGCCCCATAATCTGGTAGCGACCCTGGGAACCCGCTCCAAAAACCCCAACAGTATTGACCTCTGTGCAAGACAGATGCTTGGCAGCCACGGCACCCGCAGCGCCGGTTCTTAGATCGGTTAAATAACCATTGTCAAGTAGCACTGCTTCCGCAAAACCGGTCTTTGCACTCAAAAGGACCATCATGGCCGGGGAATTGGGTAACCCAAGACGATAGTTTTCGAAAAAGCCGGCGCCCAACTTAACCGCAAAACTGTCCAGCCCTCGCACATAAGCGCTTTTGATATCCACATCTCCCTTATTCTCCTTCACCTCGATGTGCATGATTGGCGGCATGACGACATTTCCTTCCGACAACCATGTGTATGCTTTTTCAATCGAATTCACTACATCCTGGTCAAGGCTTATACATTTTCTCAGATCTTGTTCCGTCAAAACAATAACTTTCATAAATAGGATACACCTCCTTTTTTCCTTAACAAAAAATTTTCTTTCAAATTGTACGAAAGTTTCACAGCCGTCTTCAGTAACTCTAATCAGTTAATAACGTTCAAAAGTGTGCGAATAATTGTTTTCCCAATAAATGGGATACATTTAACAATCATTCGGTAATGCATATTTCCAAAAGACGATATCAATTTACCTATTAGGGGGTGACCAAATATTTGGGATTTAACAGACAGTTTCTTGAACAATAGGGCTTATGTAGCGCAAATCCCAAATATTTGATCACTGTGAGCAGTCGAGGAATTATACAGTGATATCGTCTTTCGGAAACATCCATTACCTTTTCAAATTTTAACCGCTTACAAAGAAGTGCGCACAATTTTGAACGTTACCAATCAGTTCACTACATTGAAAACCGATATCGCCGGTTTGAGACGCTATACACCCATCAGTGTTCCCGAAAAAGCCGGCCATAGCCTTCGATTTTGTCTTCGATGCCGGCCAAGCGCAATGTATTCCAAAACATGGCCTGGTTACTCACCACAACCGGTTTTTTTATCTCTTGCTCAAGGGCATCTACGATCTCCAAGCTTCTCAGAGCACCGCAGCTTATAAAGATTGCTTCAGCCTCTTGACGGTCGAGGCTCCGGGCATATTCCTTGATGAAAGCGGGCTCAACACGGCGGATATAAGGATCTTTCAGGATGTTCATTCCCTGAAAATCTAAAATCTCAAAACCCTGATCCTGGAGATACCTGGCCTCGAGAGTATTGATATCGTCCAGATAAGGTGTGCCCACTACAATTCGTTTGGCTTGAAAAGCACGAAGCGCTTGGAGGACACCACCTATCAGACTGGTCGGCTTGGCATAGGGTACTCCTCGAGAAAGTGCCGCATTGACACGTTCTTCACCAATTAATGCGCTTGCCGAAGTACAGGCAAAGCATACTACATCCAAATCATCCTCGAAGACAAAGCGTGATGCAGCATCTTCAAGTTCCTTTTCCATAGCGAGCAGATTCTCCACCGTGACGTCTTCTGATCCCGTAAGTCTGGTGAAGTGTATCCCTACGCCGGGTGGAGCCAATTTGGACATTTCACCCTCAATGATACCGTCAGTGGCAATCAAGACAAAAGCGATCCGTGCTCGCCAATCACGTCCACGGTCGTACTTGATTTTGACAGGCGCAGATTGCACCTGGAAAGTACTTGTATTCATAGATTCTCCTTTTTTTAATACATACATCGCTAAATCGTTAAAAAGTTGAGTTGTTGAGTAGTTGTAAATTTTGTAATATTACCGGATGGCAAGAAGATTGGACTTTCGCCGCTTTCTAAATAGTAACCTTTTGAAATAAAAGTAAGTTTATTCCTATTCACCTATTTTCCAACCGACTATTTGAAGAGATCTGTAATAAGTAATCTGGTGTTTGATTTCGAAGACCGGGCAAAATTGAAATTTGCGTACAGGCATCGAATACCTGTACGCAAATATGTCTCTAAAATAATTTCAGGCAGGTTATAGGACCGGAACAATTTCTTTTTCGAAGCGTTTATTCCACCCGTCCAACTGCTTGCTGATATGATCCCAATCCGGGATCAGTGCAAACTTTTTGAACTCTTCGTCTGAAAACCGGAGATGTTCCACCCCATGCTCGGCCTTGCTGTGTGCCGGCACCTCGCCGACTTCCCTGTAGTACTTCTCGCTGTTTTCCTTGGTGATGGTGTAATTGGCTAAGTCAAACGCAAGTTTCTTATTCTTGGAACTGCTGAGCACCATCCATCCAGAGACAAACATGAAGGTTTTCAGAGATTCGTGGGTTTTGGTCAAGTGGTTAATCTTGACCCCCTTTAGACCGGTCCTGGTTCCTTGATCGATGAATGTTACAGACGTCTCGCCCGTTTCGAACGATGTGATAACGTCAGAGGTGTTGGCGGAGACGCGACCGATGTTGCCCGACTTTGCCAATTCCTTTAGGAACTGCCAGCCGGGTTCCATATTGAACTGGTCGCCGCCCCGGGCCATTGCCAGATTAACTGTCTGAACATTGGTATTCAGTGTTGGATTCGGCCACAAGATTTGTCCCTTCAGCTTGGGATTGAGCAGATCCTCAATATTGGTAATCTCGATGGGACAATTCTCTGAAGTAGCGAGGAAAATGCCGCTTGTGCCCCGGGGAATATTCATCCAATTTCCGTTTTTGTCCTTGGATATCAAGCTCTTGGGAATGTCCTTCAAGTTAGGGCAATCGTCGAGAGTCACGGGTTCGGCCCAACCTTCGTTGATCATAGATATAAAAACAGGGCTCCAGATGTCGACAATGTCATATGGCGGGTTCGGCCAGGCTGCTTTAATCTTGGGAAGGACCGAGGCGGCACCGCCGGAATGTAAAGTCCAGTGGATGGACGTCTTACCCCATTTCTTGGCGATTTGCTTGGTAGAATCGATCCAGGGCGGGCCCCAGTCCACCACCGATAATGCTTTTGCAGCGTGGGCCGGGTTAATGAACGGTACTCCAAGGCCAACGGACGCCATTGCCAAGCCGCCTCCGGTCACTTTTAAGAAATCTCTTCGTGTAATGTTGTGTTTCATAATAAATCTTCTCCTTTCTTTTGTTTATGGGTTAGATACCAGCTAAAATCTGCCTCTGTTCAACATTAGCCTGTAGTTTTTCCCGAATCTCCGCCCACTAAACAGAGGGCAGCGACCTATTCAAAGTCGCAACTAGAGAATAATTTTGGATAGCTTGTCAGGATCCAGCCGGCACGATAATGATGTCCTCGGGTCGAAACGTAATTATCACCTCCTCACCTGCCTGTTCTAATGTTTGGCCCAGGTATTGCTCGGTTACCGTTATCTTACGCCCGTCTTGGATTTCGATTACCAGATGAATATCCGCCCCCAGATGAGCGACATCGCGAATTGTGCCGGTGAGTCTATTTACATCTCCGTTGATCGCATAAGTTTTCGCCTCCTGGCGAAAGATGTGAATCCGTTCCGGGCGGATACAGATTTCAAATTCGGTGTCATGCGGAACATCTTGATCCGGTTCCTGCACTTGGACCTTAAAACCTTGGGTGGTCTCAAATTCACGGACGCCAGAAGCCACAGAACTTCCAAGCGTGCCGGTAAACCAGTTGGAGCGACCGATGAATTCTGCTACAAACTTGGTTTTCGGGTTGGCATAGATCTCCGTCGGTAGACCCTCCTGGATGATCTTGCCCTGGTCCATAACGATCACGACATCACCAAGGCTCATGGCCTCTTCCTGGTCGTGGGTGACCACAATGGTGGTGGCTCCAACCGAATTCAATATTTCCTTAAGCTCGATCCTTAGCTCCTGTCGCAGCTTTGCATCCAGGGCCGAAAGGGGTTCGTCCAGAAGCACCACCGCCGGGCTGATGGCCAGTGCACGCGCAAGAGCGACACGTTGCTGCTGGCCGCCACTGAGTTGGGACGGGCGTCGATTTTCAAAACCAGACAACTTGACCAGTTCCAGCATCTCGCCGATCCGGGTCGATATCTTTCGCTTTTCATAGCCACGTTGCTTCAAACCGTAGGCCACGTTCTGTGCAACTGTCATGTGGGGAAAGAGGGCATAATCCTGAAACAACAATCCCACATTGCGTTCGTATGGGCGTTTGCCCTCCATGTTCTGGTTTAATACGGTAATGCTGCCTTCATTCGGGTTCTCAAACCCCGAAATCAGGCGCAGCGTTGTTGTCTTGCCACAACCGCTTGGCCCAAGAAGAGACAGGATCTCACTCGAGTCGACATGAAATGTTGCATTATCGACGGCAGTAAGGGCGCCGTAGCGTTTAGTCACGTTGTTGAGTTTGAGTACAGGCATAACTTGACCCTCCTAAGATTTAGCAACACCTTGTCCGATCAACCGGTCGAGGCCAAAAATCCAATCAAGGACCACGACAACACCAACCGTTAAGACCATAAGCACCACCGCCCCGGCCGCGATAGTAAGATCGAATTGCGTGCGCATCATGCTCACCATGGCCACAGGCAAGGTATATGTTTCAGGTGAGGTCAGAAACATACTGACGGCAACATCATCCATTGAAAATGCAAAGGCAAAGATGACTCCGGCGACCATGCCGGTGCGGGCCAGTGGAAATGTGATGTCCCAGAACGCCCGTCGTTCGTTGGCCCCCAAGCTAAGTGCCGCTTCTGTCAGTGTTTTTCTAATCCCCACCAGGCCCGCCAGGGTTGTTCGCACCGTGTACGGGAAAGTGATAATGATGTGTCCTCCCAGCAACCGGGGGAAACCGCTAAATACACCCAGGAGCGCGAAAAAAAGAAGCAAGGCGAAGCCGACCACCACCCCGGGCACGACCAGGGGCGATAAAAAGAACGCCTCCAGCATTTTCTTGCCCCGGAACTCGTAACGGTCCAGCACGATGGCGGCGCTCACCCCTGAGGCTGTCGAGACGATAGCTGCGATTACAGCTAAGATCATACTCATTTTCAGCCCTTGCAGATAATAGGAGTCTGAAAAGAAGTTCAGGTACCATCGAAACGAATAATTGGGGGGCGGAAACGTACCCAAATAACTCCTGCCGTCAAAAGACATCATGACGGCGATGATAATGGGCATAACAAGAAATACAAAGGAAACGGCAATAAGCACGATAATAATAAAAAACCCTATGTCATCGATATATCGTTTCATCTCAGTCCTCCTCAAACCCTGTACAATCGGGAAGCGATATAGGTAATACCGTAAATGATCCCCAACGACAGCACAAGCATGACGATGGCAATCGACGAACCACTGGGATAATTGGCAATCTCGCTAAATCGACTGTAAATCAGATTAGATACAAACAGCACCTTGCCTTTGCCGAGAATCATGGGTACCACAAAAGCGCTCATACAGATTGTATAGCTGATCAGAAAGGCTGAAAGAATTCCCGGTATGCACAATGGCACCGTGATTGACAGGTGAACTTTCCAGCGGGGAGATCCCAGGGTTTGTGCCGCCTCCGCCAATCGAGGGTTGAGGTTTTTAATGGTGCCAAGCAGGGTGATGGCCGCAATTGGAATCACATAGTGCAGAAGCCCGAATATAACAACTAATTCGGTGTAAAAACGGCTAGTAGGGCGTGTATTAAGAATGCTGCAAATGAATTTAGCAAAGCCGGTGGGACCAAAGGTCAGTTGCAGCGCGTACACTCTGACCATGGTGCTAAGAAACATCATGCCGATTAAAAAACCAATGGCCAGTTTACTTAATAAGGCTGACCGTTGTCGCGCCACATGGTAGGCCATCGGAAAACCGATAATCAAGCCTATAAGGGAAGATATGAGGCTAAGACGCAAGGTTTCAATAAAATAGTAGAGATAGGCAGGGTCAAGAAGCTCTGCATAATTGAAAATTGTGTATGGGGCATCCTTGGATGCCCCAATGTGCCCTGGGACGAATAACCGAAAGCTTTCTTCGGCTACATTAGCGAGCGGTAGAATTAAAAGCATAAGGAAAAGCACGAGAGCCGGGATCAGAAGGAAAAAAGCGCCCTTGGATATCTTCATGATTTATTTCTCCGGTATTTAAGCACAGAGGTTACTTCCTGTACGTAAATATGTTTAATTATTACTGCCACTTTCCGGTACATGGAGGTTGCGACATTGTCTCCGCCCCAAAAAGATTGATGCATGAAATGCTCTTGGCCGCAAGGCCAATCTTCTGTCCGCTTGAAGGTAAGGAGCGGAGATATAATTGCCAAAATGCTCACTATATGTGACATATATACACATAATGTGAATATCACGCTAAATTTTTAATGTCAACAGTTTTTTTCCTTAAACGAGCATTTTTATAAAGATAGAGTGTAAACCCATTAGATTGTACCGGGAATATTACCGACTTCTATATTTGTTAAATTTTTAGTTCAAACGATGTGCATATGACGGGAGGTCTTCGTCAGCACTTCGCAACCGTCTCCTGTTAAAACGCCTGTGTCAGAAACGAAGTAATCGCCTTTACAGGAACCAATGAGCCAGGTCATCAAGTGAAAGACCATGCCAGGCTGAAGTACCAAGTTACTGTCTCGGCGAATTCCAATCACCTTACTCCCTCCACACCAGCTCGGGGGAAAACCTATTCCGGTAATATATCCGCAATGCTCAAGTTGGAATTGGGAAAGGCCAGAACCATCCAGACGTTTCCGCCAGACCTTGTAAACCTCCCCGGCCGTGGCACCGGGAAGAATCGCATTGACGACATCATTAAACGCTTCAAGAGCCACCTTTTCCATCTCGAGGCTACCGTGAGGCGCTTCACCCAAAAATAAGAGTCTTCCCATAGGTGCGTGGTAACGCCTCACACAACCTCCAAGCTCCAGAAAAAGAGGATCTCCCTGCCTGAGCTTGCGTTCGCTCCATGTCACGTGGCATTCACCCAAGGTGGGTGCGGATCGAATGAGAGGAATGAAACCGGGGTGTTCGCCACCAGCCAGGATCATAGCATTATAAACCTTTGCAGCCACCTCTTTCTCGCTGACACCAACTGCAGCGGCATCGATTCCGGCTTGGATAGCGGCATCTGATACGACTGCAGCCTTCCGGGTGTATTCGAGCTCAAGAGGTGATTGTGTAATCCTTATCTTGTCTATAAGGCCTGACGCATCAATCCAATGCGCTTTGGGCAGAGTATCTACAATACCTTCGAACACCCGGGGTGTCAGGAACAGAGTACTTTTTTCGATTCCAAGTCTTGCCGATCCAAGACCCATCTCAGCTATCGTTTGACACGCGACTTTTCCAGGGTCGTCTCTGTCGCCATGACCGATAAAACGGGCGTTTTTTACCTGGACATCAATTGTTTTCTTTTCCATAGCTCGCGTGATAAGGCGCATCTCCCCCTCTATAGGAACAATCAAAATATGGGGAACGAAGTATCCCTGGTAACTGAGCCCAATGAGATAATAGATATTTTCCGGGCTGGAAATTAGACAAGCATCGATATCATTTTCTTCCATGCTCCGTCTTACGTTTTGAAGCCGAGCCTCATACTCCTCGGGAGGAAATATTGAAGAATCATTCATTTGATATTTTCCTTTCGTCATAACACTTTGGAGTCATTTTGAGAAAAGAAATAAATAGACTTATTCTTTGATTACCCGCTCGACAAGGGCACGGATCTTTTTTTCTACATCTTCCGGCAAATATTCAAGCCTGGAATTTTGTAAAATTTCTTCAACTTTTTCATTTGCCCGTTCGTTTAGGGTTTTTCCCCCTGCCGTGTGCCATGCTTCATAGTCTCGACGGTCTATTAGATCGGGATACCAATCTTCTCGAAAATGACGATAAGTATGATCACAGTCAATAAAATGGCCATTAGGTCCAACTTCATCAATCACATCCAGAGCAAGAGTCTCTTCATTTACCTCAACGCCGTCCATAAACCGCCTTATCCATCCGATGAGTTCATTACAAATAACCAGTAACTCCAAGGAACCCGTTAAACCGGATTCCAAATAACCAAGATCATGAATCAGATTGGAACCGCTGAGTACATCTGCCATCAAGGTCAACGATGCCTCTGCAGTCGCCTGTCCGTCCAAAACTTTGGAATCGCTGCATCCGGACAATCCAAAAAACGGCAACCCGTAATAATGTGCCTGAGCAGCCCCTATTCCCTGCATTTCCGGCGGAGCGTAAGGGATCATCTCAGTCCTCATATCCATGGGAAGCCCCCACCCGCCAAATATAAAGGGCGCTCCTTCTCGCTTCAATTGGGAAAGAACCAATCCCGTCAAATTCCCTGCAGCCATATGGGCTTGAGCACCTGCCCGGGTAACAGGCGCCATCGCGCCTCTATTGCCGGTAGGCGTGTAAGAAGTAGGTAAACCTTTTTCAGCCATATAAAGAAGTTTTTGTATTGAAGACGCGTTATGCCGCAGATCAGCAGAAAGATTGATGTAACAACCTATAAACGGATTTCGACGAAGTTCGTCTGCACCACCGGCCATAATCTCCGCCATTTCCACGCACTCCGGAAAATTGTCGAATTCCGGAGTAACAAAGAAAATAGGCTTGTTCGTATAAGAAATCATGGCCTCCAATTGATAAATATGAATTTTTTCCTGAGGAATATCCCATGGTAAAAATGTGGACATTACATAATCGATGTTGGAAAGAGCATCACATACCTTAATTGCATCAACAACGTCAGCTAATTTGGCTTTACGACGTTGGCCGGTCCTGTGATCAAGAACATATAAACAATCCGATCCCGTTCCAAAAAAGGATTTATTCCCCTCGAGGGGCATTACCCTATTGCCTTCCTGATCACAAAAAACTATCCGATTTGGAACTGTTCTCAAAGCCCACTCTACAAGGTGAGAAGGTATCCTGACACGGTTACCGTCCGTAATATGGGCTCCGGCATTTTTTAACATATCAACAGCTTCTTGATGTTCAAGTATAACGCCGGTTCTTTCTAAAATTTCCATACTGGCGTAATGGAGTTCCCGCAGCTGATCTTCGGTAAGCTTTTTAAAAATCGGTGAGTTAACGGCTGTAAAATTACTTTTGATTGCTACCATTTAATTTTCTCCATGTTAAAAAGACAAGGACGTTCGACATGCAACTTTGCACCTATCAAAAGCAAGTCTTCTTCAGTTACAGTTTATAAAACGATCAGATCTCGTGTAAACTTTGACAGCACCTCTCCTCCGGTCTCAGTTACTAAAACGTTTTCAATGAGACGGACTCCGATTTGTTCTTCAAGGTCGAAGAGTGGCGGTTCGACGGTAACAACCATACCGGGCTTAAGTATTGCCTCTACGCCTTCGTCCATAACCAAAACATCAACAAAAGAAGGCGGAAAGGCGGGACCGACGACATATCCCGTCATGTGCAAACGGTACTGTTCCATGCCTGCACCCTCAATCACTTTTTTAGCGGCTTCGTGAGCCAGGATGCCGGAAACGCCTCCTTTGACTTCCGCAATGGCTGCATCGGTGGCGTCCCTCGCCACCTGGTAAACTTCCCTCATGCGGGGTGTCGGTTGCCCTAAACACAGTTGTCTGCCAATGGTGGCCGAATAGCGCCTGTAGGACGGGCCGAACTGGATGTGCATGAAATCCCCTGATTTGATTTTACGATCACCTGGTGCACCGTGGGCAAAACAACTCCGTTCGCCACTACAAAAATTCATAGGGCTGGACAGGGCATCACTTCCCAGCGCCATGATCGTACGGTGAACCTCGGCCGCTACTTCCAGTTCCGTTAAGCCTTCACTGATCGTATCCACAGCCGTTTGCATACCGGCATCCGCCATGCTTGCAGCCTTGCGCATATATTTCATTTCGGTTGGAGATTTAACAGTCTTCAGATCCTGAATTAGATTTGTCGGTTCAACAATCAATGAATCCCCCAGTATCTCTTTAAACTTCAGGTAATCATGAGGATGCAGGTAATATTGCGGCACCTCTAATCCGATGCGGCGTTTTAAATACCCCTTTTCTTCCAAAATCTGTTTAACGACATCCATGGCCTCTTCCTGTTTGTTGCCACCCCACCCGCGCACATCTTCAGCAAGGCTCAAGGCTTTTGCCTCCGGCATTTCGGGAAGCCTGGCCAGATAGGTCAGAGGGCCTTCTTCCAGTGTAAAGAAAAGAACCTGGAGCTCTTGGTACCCCTTTGCCCGGCATCCAATCAGATAGTTGACATTAACGGGTGACAGCACCAGCAGGAGATCTATACCCTTTGCCTCCATTTCAGCTCTAACTTTTGATTGACGCTTTTTAAATTCCTCTAATTCAAAATCATATTTTATCATTTTTAACTTCCTCCAAATTATACGTTTGGTTTGTTCTTAAATTTACTTTTTAATTCGATTATATAATCAAATCTTCAATGTCTTTTGGATAAGGAGTTAAAAGCTCATATCCTGTTTCGGTAACCACAAGGGAATCTCCTACTCGGGCAGCAAACTCACGGTTAAATGTAACCCCTCCATCACAACAAAGGGCCATTCCAGGCTGAAGAATGGTCTTATCATCATACCGTAATTGGGGATTTTCTAAGAACGAATATCCAATCGCCCGGCCCGTTCGATAACCGGGTTCAAATCCGGCTTCCTTATAAACCTCAACACATGCATGATGCACGTCACACGCAGGTACACCTGGTCGAACCATCTCAATAGCCGCCTGTTGAGCCTTTAAAGCGATCTCATAAATTCTTGCATATTCGTCATGTAGCGGTGGGATGAGCCACGTACGGTCGAAACCCAGGTGGAACATTTTGAATTGGGCCATATTGCAAAAACATAAGTTCACAGGGTCACCCTTTTGAATAACTCGGGTCGTATTCCGCTTGTGACACATAATTGTGTACCAGCCGGTCTCGATGACTTGAAGATTGTGAATGGTTGGCGAAATAAGTCGATCCGGGCCATCCGGATCCAGAAATTCCGCCGCCTTCCGGGTTCCGGCGGCAATGACCGCCAGTGCCACTTCATACTCCGGCACACCAACATCTATGACCTGGGCGGCGCCTTCGGCCATGGCAATCGCAACCTGGCCAGCCTGTCTCAAGATCTCGATCTCTTCCGGTGTTTTAATCATACGCATTTCATCGATGATGCTTGCAACATCCACCAACCTTATCCCTGTTGCTTCTTCGCGCAGCCACTCGGTGACCACCGGAGGCGTCTTGTAAAGCTCGATTCCAATCGTTAGGTTGCCACGGCCCTTAAAGATATCCTGCAGATGCTTCCTCCATTCGCCCTGATCTCCATCCAGCCAGGGGCGAATATCCTCAATCCAGGTCATTTCTTGTGCCATAATGTGTTCATTCAAAGAGGTAATCAACGTAGATTCCCCGGATCGCGGCACAGCCACAATCATGGGCCGATGGAAATCCATTCCCAGGTCACCATGGAAAGCAGACACGTAATAAACCGTATCCGGATCGCAAAGCAGTGAATAATCAATATTTTTTTCTGCCATTCGTTGTTGAAGATTGAGAATCCTTTCCTTAAATGCGTCATGCATGATTTAATACTCCTTTTTTATACTCACTTATATGCGAGTTTTACTTTATCAATAATTAGTGAACTCTGAGAAGCTGGCCATAGCCCTCGATTTTATCATCGATTCCGGCCAGGCGCAGTGTGTCCCAAAACATGGCCTGGTTGCTCGCCACGACGGGCTTTCCCACTTTCTGTTCAAGGGCATCAACTATTTCCAGACTCCGAAGTCCCCCGCAGCTTACAAAGATCGCCTCGGCATCGGGACGGTCGAGAGACATGGCATACTCCAGGATGAAATCCGGGGTCACCCTGTACATCTCATCGCCACTCCGGATATTCATCCCCTGCATATCCAATATATCAAAACCCTGCTCCTGAAGGTATTTCTCTTCCAGAATGTTGATTTCGTCCAGATACGGTGTGGCGACGACGATGCGACACGCCTGAAGCGTTTGAAGTGCATGGATGGCGCCGGTAATCAGCGTTGTTGGCCGGGCGCCGGGGGACCCGCGCAAAATTTGCTCCTTGACCCGTTCCTCGCCGATGAGCGCACTGGCTGAAGTGCAAGCAAAACATACCGCGTCAAAGCCATTTTCACTGACAAAACGGGATGCTGCATCCGCCAAACCTTTTTCCATCGCCATCAACGTTTCAACCGTACATTCAACGACGCCCGGAAGGCGGCTGAAATGGATACCAACACCAGGCGGGGCCAGGCTAATCATTTCTTCTTCGACAAGATCATCGTTGGAAATAAGAATAAATCCGATCTGGGCACGCCAATGCGGTCCCCGATCATAGCGGACCTTCACTGGTGAAGATGGCTTCATCATAGGCTTTTCTTCCATCAGATTCCTCCATTTATCTATCAAAATATTTTCGCCACCAAGACACGAAGTTAAATTAGAATAAACAGTTATTCTTTGTGCCTTTGTGGCTATTCTTTCCGATTTATCAGGGTTGGGATTAATGCCGTTCGTATAGACAAAGCATTCAGAGTCCCCTGATAGGTCACATTCCACTGATCGGTAATATTACCCTAATTGAGCGAAAATAATGCTCAATTAGGCGTTAATTGTTATTTGTTATTCGTTATTAGAACTTGATGATAGTATCATTTTATATATCTATGATTGATGAAATATAAAAACGGATTTTATTCCTTTTAAACCATTAACCCATAACAAATAACGAATAACTCCCAATTGATTTTCACTCAATTGGGGTTTTACAGTGGCTCTTTTATGCCGCAAAGTGCTTGTCTGCCAGCATTTTCTCCGCTTTGTCCCGAATGCTCCCAAGTTCCTTCAGAATATCATTCGATAACGGTTCCGGTGCATGGCTTGAAAGAATTTCGCGCGCCTTTTGCGTTACTATTTCCCCGTAAGTCTTGCTCCCCTGGTTTTTCCAGCTTTCAATATCTTGACGATTGCGGAACATAGGTTGCCACTGCTCTTGCTGGAAAAACTTCTCCGTATGGGCGTGCGATATAAAATCTCCTCCGGGACCGACTTCTTGGATAACGTCCAAGCCCATAACCTCCGGTCCGATGTCGAAGCCCCGGATAAAATGCCTTACGTAACTGATGATTTCCGCACACATAACGATGGAGGCAGGAGACCCGATCAATCCCTGCCCCAAGTATCCTACGTCATGAATCAGATTTGAGCCGTTCAGTCCAGCCATGATGAGAGAAATAGCCGCTTCGATACCTGCCTGCTGGTCCAGACAATGGGCGTCGCTCATACCCGCGCATCCCCAAAGTGGAATCTCATAGTGGTGATAGAGATCTGCGGTAGCGGAAATTTGCAAACGGTATTCCGTACACTCATAAATACATGTGCCTGTTAACATGTCCATTCGGCAATTGCCGAATCCTGAAATAATTGGGGCTCCCTTTGCCTTCAGTTGATGGAGGACGATCCCGCTCAATGCTTCGGCATTGCCCGTTACCAGAGAGCCAGCCACTGTGACTGGCGCTGTTCCACCCGTAAGAATCCCCGGCACATAGCAAATGGGAATTCCCTTTTCGGCGCATAAGAATAGCTTTTTCAACGCACCCGGTGAATGGGTGAGAGGGGAGGTCGGTTCGGAATATTGGATGAGAAAGGGTTTTTCGCTCAACTGTTTCTCGCCGCCCGCAACGGCTGCTGCCATTTCAAAGATGATCGAAAGGTCTTCAGCGCCCGCTGCCGTAAAGAAGATCGGTTTGACAGAGTTCTCCACCTGAGCTTTGAACTGTTCTATATAGCTTAGGTTGGTTGGCACATCATGGGGCAGGGCCATAGAAGCAATAAAATCGATTTCTTTAAAATAGTCAGCTACTTTTGCAGCATTTACCACGTCCTGAAGCTGAGATAGCCTCAATTTACCGGTTTCAATATCATAGGTGTTGAGAAGATCGGTCCCCATACCAAAGTAGGCTTTACTGCCCGTCAGTTGCATGGCATAATGGCCTTTCCGGTTGTAAACGCTAACCAGGCTGGGCGCGCTACGAATGCACTCTTCCACCAGCCATCCCGGAAATTGAACGACCTGGTTATTTTTGATTCTGCATCCAGCGCCGCTCAACATTTCAAGGGCCTCTTCATCCATCACCCGGATACCCGTGGTTTCCAAAACCCTCAGCGTCGATAGATGGATCTCTTTGATCTGATCTTTTGTAAGAATACTAAAATTTGGTACACATTGAGTTTTAAATCCTGAATCCATTAATGTTTCTCCTTTTCTCCTAACTCTAATAAGAAAGACAATGCCGTTCGAATATGCATTTCCACACCTATGGCAAGTGAGTCTTCATCGATATTAAAGCAGGGGTGGTGATGGGGGTAATCTGCCCCTATTTCTTTATTCCCCGCACCGACAAAGTAGAATGCGCTGGGGACTCTATTGGCAAATTCACAGAAATCCTCACCAATCATAGTGACATAAGATAAAATATTTTCTTTGGTGCCGATCACATTTTCGGTAGCGGCCTTTACAACACGGACCATTTCCGGATCATTGATAACTGCTGGATGTGAACTGGTGTATTCGAGGTCAAATTCTGCTCTATGAACGTTACAAATATTTTTAACAATCCTTTCGAATTTTGTGCATGGATTTTCATCACTGTTTCTTTCAGCATCGTATAGATAACGTATCGTTCCCTCAATCTCTACTTTGTCGGGTATGACATTGCATATGGTTCCGCCCTTTATCTTCCCAAACCCGATAAGCGTAGGCTTTAGCACATTGATTTCTCGTGTTTGTATTATTTGTGTGGTTTGAATAACATCCGCAGCAGTTATAATAGGGTCAATCGAATCTTGCGGGAACCCCGTATGCCCCCCTTTGCCTTTAACGGTTAAATTAAAAGCATGCATGCCTGCCATGACAGCGCCTGATTCGACGCCGATTTTGCCGGTCTCAATCGCCGATATCAGATGAATTCCACATGCAGCATCCACCCGAGGGTTTTCCAATACCCCCTGGTCAATTAAAAAATCTGCATACATGTTTTCTTCATTCGGCTGAAACAAAAACTTTATATTTCCATTTATCCTTTCCTTGTGAAGGGAAAGAATTTTAGCGGCAACCAAAAGCATAGCCGTGTGACCATCATGACCACACGCATGCATTTTACCGTTAACAACCGATATATACGGCACTTCATTCTGCTCCTGAATGGGAAGGGCGTCCATGTCTGCGCGAAGCATAAGAGTTTTACCCGGCTTATCTCCTCTTAATAAGCCCACGACTCCCGTTTTTCCCATGCGGTTTACCTCAAGTCCAAGATTTTCAAGATAATCTGTTACCCTGCCTGAAGTTCTAAACTCCTCAAGACCCAGCTCAGGGTGCCGGTGAAAATCTCTCCTAAGTTCAATCAATTCAGCCTTTAATTGTTGAATTTGCTCTTTTACTTGCATAGTTCCCATATCCCCCTTATTCTCCTATACCTCATACCCCCCTCTTTTACTTGACAAAAAGTTTTCGTTCAAATTGTACAAAAGTTTCACAGCCGTCTTGGGTGACTCTAATCGGTTCACTGCATTCGAAACCGAATTTATCGGCCCAAATCCCGGGCATCACATGGATGGTCATATTCGCTCTTAGCACATTTTTATCGCCCGGTCGCAGACTAACAGTATGTTCACCCCAATCCGGTGGGTAGTTCAAACCGTATGCATAACCGATGCGCGATTCCTTAACAATCTTGCTTCCCGAAATGGCCTCCCGCCATTTCTGCTCGATTTCCTCGCCCGTTACACCGGGCTGAATAAAATCAAGGACCTGGTTAAGCCCTTCAATCACGGTTTTAGCGATATTTTCCAGTTCCCCTGGAGGCGTGCCGATCATGAGAGAACGAGAAAGGGGAGCATGGTAACGATGTTTACATCCGGATAATTCCAGAAGCACAATGTCGCCTGTTTCATATTTCCTGTCGACCCATGACAGGTGGGCGGTGGATGTTCTTATTCCCGAGGGCATGATAGGATAGATGGCGCTGTATTCACCCGTAAATTCAGGCGTTCCGCTCATCTGAGCATGGTATACCTTAGCCGCGACATCGCCTTCCCTGACTCCGACATTTATGGCGCCAATTGCTGTCTGCATGACGTTTTCAACAATGCTGGCCGCCATTTTCATGTATTCAATTTCTTTGTCGGATTTGATCAACCGGATCCAGTTTACCAGGCAATTGGCATTCATGATTTCAGCATGGGGCTGGTGACACCTGAGCTGATCCAGGCATTGCCCGGTGAAATAATAATTATCCATCTCAACACCTAAATTTCTTTTCTCCCATCCTGCAACCTTTAAAAGACCGGCTACAAAATCCATAGGGTGCTTGAGATTTGACTGGACATAATCATCCTGATACCCGTGGATATTTTCCTCCCTTAACCAGGTCGTCAATCTTGCCCCGTTGCTGTCCTGCAGGCGTCCGAACCATAAAGGCTCGTCTTGATCGATAACGACGATAACCCCTTGATGAACGTAGAAAGACCATCCGTTATATCCGGTCAGATAATTCATATTTGCCGGATCGCTCACCAGAAGGACCTCGATTCCCTGTTTATACATGGCCTCTTTTGTTTTCTTCAGCCTGTCTTGATATTCAGAAAGTTCAAAATTTAGTGTCATTGTCATACCTCTCTATTTTTAATTCCTCGATATCTTTATCTTCCATGAGCTTTTTTAGTTCAGGCGATGTGAATTTGTCGGGGAATTTTGGTCAGGACTTCACAGCCGTTTTCAGTAACCAGGCCCGTATCAGACACAAAATAATCGCCCTTTACTGTGCCGATGAGCCAAGACATCAAATGAAATACCATTCCCGATTGAAGGGTAAACTCATTGTTCTGGCGCAGCCCTACGACCATCGATCCGCCGACCCAGCTTGGAGGAAATCCGATGCCGGTTACATACCCGCAGTGATGGCGTTGGTAATGGGAAAGATCTGCGCTGTCAACGCGGGACTGCCATACCTCGTAAACATCCGCCGCTTTGATTCCCGGGCGTATCGCTTTGACCACATCACCAAACGCCTCGATACACACCTTTTCAACGTATTCTGTACCTTGAGGAGCTTCACCAATGAATAAAAAGCGGCCCATTGGTGCGTGATAGCGCCGGACACAGCCTGACATCTCCAGGAAGAGAGGATCACCTTTGGTAAGTTTGTAATGACCCCAGGATGTATGTTCTTGCTCCAAAGTGGGGGTAGATCGAACCAGCGGGGTAAAACCGGGATTTTCACCCCCGGCTGAAATCATTGCACGGTAACTTTCACAGGTTACTTCTTCCTCGCTGACTCCTTCCGCGGCTGCATCTATTGCGGCCTGCATCATAGCTTCGGTTACCCTGGCGGCCTGTCTTGTGTATTCAATCTCTCGAGGAGACTTGATAATTCTGTGTTTGTCAACGAGTCCCGAGGAGTCACTCCAATGGGCATTAGGCAAATTGCCAAGGATTTTTTCAGCAAGGATGGGGGGTAAAAACATACTGTTTTTCTCTATTCCCAGTTTCCCTGATCCGAAACCCATTTGCGTTAATGTTTCAGAGGTGACCTTTGCAGGGTCTTCATTGTCAGTGTAACCGGCTACACGGGCATTTTTGATCTGAACCTCAAATGTTTTGCTCTCCATCGCTCGCAAGACAAGGTGCATCTCCCCCTCTTGGGGCACAATCAAAATATGGGGGACGAAGTATCCCTGGTAGGTGAGCCCGATGAGATAATAGATATTTTCCGGAACGGAGACCAGACAGGCGTCGAGATCATTTTTTTCCATGCTTCGTCTTACGTTTTGAAGCCGGGCTTCATATTCCTCAAGGGGAAATATTGTATAATCATCCATTTTGCATTTTCCTTTTATGAAAAAAATTTAAGGTCAAGTTTACCGGTGTATTATGTCAAGTTTTAAAATCCTGCTTTGCCCCTGAAATGTTGTTTACTGTTTATCTCGATTCCAAGAATTTCTGCGATCCTGAATTTGGCCTCCATTCCCATTGCAAAACCGGGTTGTGGATTAATCAAACCAAGATTCAAGTCTTCTCTTACCTCAGCCATCCTTACCGGATCAGCCAGTTCTGTTATAGAAATTCCCAGTTTTACGGCCACATACTCTTTGGCTTCTTTAATTCGCATTCCTCGTAGCATTTGCATACGGGCAACCAGATCTCCGGCTGTCCGCATTCCGCCCATGCCCGAAACAATCCCGTGTGTAGAGGCCACTCCCAGCACATCTCCCACTCCTATCTACAAACCATCCAATTGTGTAATGTCAACAACGGCTTTTGATGCCCTTGCTACAGTATCAATTGGCGGGATGGAATTTAAAGGTACTCCGCCGACTCCCATACCCATATTGGCATGAATTGGAATGTTAGATTGCTCTACGCAGGCTTTTAAGAAAGTAACAACACGAGCTGCATTCCAGGGACAGGAATCGCCTGTAGTAGTGTTGATAACGGGGCCAAAAATCGTGACTCCTGCTTTTTCAGCCAATTTTACCTGTTGGTGTGGATACAAACCAGCCAAACATACATTATCGTAGTAGAGTTCTCCGTGCATTCCCAAGATAAACTCTCCTGACATACCCATTTCAATACACATGTCGGGATATTTTTTCTTTAGAATCTCAACCGCTCTCAGTGTTGCTAATAAGTCAGGATCTCCCGCCGCCCCGGTGGTGTCAAAATCAATACCGTCTGCCCCGGATTCATAGAGTTCACCGGCCACAAACACCATATCTTCCACGGCATACTCTATGGCTTCTTCACTGGCAGCCTGTGCCTCCTCAATTTTTCCCCCGGCCATAAGCTCTGATGAGTTAGGAGCAGGGCCATCGGGTCGGCTATAGATTCCAAGATTCGGCATAGCTCCGTAAAATACAGGAACGGTTGTTATTAGTAACGCCTGCTCCAATATCGATCTTTCATAGCTTACAATAGGTTTGATTGCTTTATAACTGTAGTCAATGTGTCCCAGTTCAACCGTATCGGCACCCAAAGTTTTCTCATATAATTGAAGCATTTGCGTTCTGTCGACGGGAAGAAGATTGCGCTGTATTTCATTGCAAGTCGTATCGTAGGTGAAAACTACTTCGTTTCCCGGTTCCACATGTCCTGGGGGAACCGGAGAGCTGTAAATTTCAAAAAGATAGTCTACTTCGTCTTGCGATAAGGGCTCAATATTTCCCCTTTCAGCGGCGTCGCGTGTTCCTTCCTCAATATCTTCTCTTAGTTCACTTTCCGTAAGCTCAACAGGTGAACCATCTCCCATCCTGGTTAGGATTTTTTGTTTATTCATATGCAAATTTCCTTTATTCTAAACCAGCGGAGCTTCTCTTGGAAGCATAGATGGCTTCAAGTTCTTTTACTGCCTCATCAGGCATCGGCTGTTCGGGTTCGTGACTATCCAGCAGCTGATTTACACGGTCACGAGCCCGCTCCTCGGCTCGCTTTCCGCCGGTTTCCTCCCAGACATCATACTTATCACGATCCAGAATCGTAGGAAAGAAGTGCTCTGTTTTAAAGTATTTTAATGTATGATCCGTACCAAGAAAATCTCCCCTCGGCCCGACCTCTTTAATGGTATCAAAAGCCAGTGTATCTGGGGTTACCTGGATACCCCGTACCAGTCGCCTTGCCATTCCTATAATTTCGTCATCTATAACGGTTTTCTCGTAACTGCTTGCCAGTGTATTTTCTAATTCGCCGCCGGCATGATTCACATAAGTCACTCCTGCCAAAAGACATGAGAGAATGCTCATTAAACTCTCGACACCGGCCTGCATTCCTAATGAATTCACATCGGATGATCCTCCGGTACCGCGTGATGGTATGCCATAGTAGCGTGCCATTTGCGCGGTAGCCATGCTGAATAAGTCAGCTTCAGGTGCCCCATACGGCAGTATCATTTGTCTCATATCGAATGCGCTCGATACACAGCCGAACATTATCGGTACACCTGGGTTAATGAGTTGAGCGATCGTTGCATGGCTAAGAAACTCAGCAGTGGCCTGAGCCATGGAACCGGCCAGCGTCACCGGTCCGGTTGCACCCGCCATGACTTCAGGAGAAATCATAAGCGGCACTCCCCTGCGGGCATATTCTACAAGTGCTTCAATCTCATCAGGGCTGTTGGATAGGGGGCTTTTAGTATTACAGACCGCAATGATCGGCAGCTGGTTTTCGGGTAATCCGCAGGCATCGGCCACCACTTCAGCCATCTGGATATGAACGCGGGCACAGTCGCCATCCGTAGTAATCCCAAGTACAGGTTTATTTGCATGAATCAATGTCGTCATGAATGTCCAGACCTCCAGCACCTTGGGGGGTAAATTCGGAGGATAGATACCCGAGCCGGCTATATCGTAATTCGGCAGTGCATCGGCCAATCGGGAAAATTTGATGCCGTCATCCTCGATCCCCGGCCGGCGGCGTCCCTCAAGGTCAATAACGTTGATCGCGGCGTTCGGTCCACTGAAATATGTATCGAGGCCATTCATATCCAGACTGTATTTGGGATTGCGAGAATAAAACGTGAAACGAGAAGGCATTTTTTGTATGCTGCTCTCCACAAGACAGGCCGGAATGCGAACCGTCTGATCATCAAAGTTAACTTGAGCACCTGCATCGTTGAGCCGCTCTAAAACTTCTTGATAAGGCAAAAGCAATCCCACTTCTTCTATCAAACGCAAAGCGGTCAGGTGAATTTCTCGGACCTGATCCTGTTTCAGTACTTCTAAAAAATTTATTCGATCAGTCATTATTTTTCTCCAAACTTAATTTCTTCATTATTTACGTATTATTATTCTTTGAAAAACATCCATATTTGCATTACGTGAGCTAATAATAATTACAACTCTATGGCCGATATCGTCCACGAGGTTGTTAAGCAATGCCGCAATGCCTACCGCCGCAGCGCCTTCTAAAACCATTCTTTCTTCCTCATAGGCATACTTCATGGCTGCAGCAATCTGTTTCTCACCAACCAAGATAAGATCATCGACATATTGTTGAACTAATTTAAATGTGTAGCGATTATTGAGACCGATACCGCCGCCTAAATTGTCCGCCAAAGTTTCTACCTCTTCTACTTCTACCGGCTTTTTTGCTTTCTGGCTTTCGTACATGGCGGCTCCGCGCCCCATGGATACACCGATTACACGAATATTAGACGCAGTGGATTTAAGGGCAACGGCAATTCCAGAAATCAATCCACCCCCGCCTACCGGCACCAGAACGGTATCGACTTCGGGAAAATCTTCCAAAATTTCCAATCCGATGGTACCTTGTCCTGCAATGACAAAAGGATCATCAAAAGGTTCCACCATTATCATACCTTCCCTGGCAACGAACTTTTCGGCTTCGGCACGGGTTTCATCATAATTGTCGCCTACAATGCGTACTTCAGCTCCGAAATTTTCAATCTCATTGACTTTATCTTTTGAAACAAGGCTCGATATGAACACCACGGCTCTCATTCCGAGGCGTTTAGCTGCGTAAGCGATGGCGCGTCCATGATTACCGGTTGAAGTGGCAACAACCCCGCGTTTCTGATCTTCTTTGTTCAGGTTAACAAGGCGATTCGTTGCACCGCGTATTTTGAAAGCGCCAATGTCATGAACCGTTTCGAGCTTCATGAAAATCGATCTTTCCAGCCTTCTCGATAACGATAAGGATTGAACCAGAGGTGTTCGGCACACCGTTGATTTAATTGCCCTGCGGGCCCTGTAAATATCTCGCAAGGTTATTGTATTATTTTTCATATTTTCAGTACTTCCCGAATTCCCACACAGCCTCGTACATTGCCATGATGTTTTCAGGGGGAACATCGGGAAGAATGTTATGAACCTGTGAAAATATAAATCCCCCTCCGGGGGCAAGGTCGTCAATTCTTCTCTTCACCTCGTCACGGATCTCCTGTCTTGTCCCATGTGGGAGAATCCTTTGGGTGTCACATCCTCCCCCCCAAAATCCAAGAACATCTCCGAACTCTTTTTTTAATCTCTTTGTATCCATATCTTTAGCTGAGGCCTGAACCGGATTCAGAAAATCGACACCGGTTTCAATAATATCCGGAATCAATTTGTAAACCGACCCGTCCGTATGCATTACAATAGGAACATTCGACTTTTTATGGATGTAAGAATACAGTTTTTGGTGATACGGCTTGATCATTTTTCTATATATTTCAGGTGAGATAATAGGGGCCTCCTGGGTTCCCAGGTCATCGCTTACCTGGATCACATCTATATATGGCCCTAGGGCATCCCAATATCGATCGAATCGTTCACAGTAAACATCCGCAATTTTGTCCATGAGTGCTTCGGCAAAAGCAGGACTTTCCAAAAGATCGAGGAGAAAAACATCCCACCCTCTGAGGCCTTGGGCGCCGGCAAAAATATTGCCGGCAAAATTTGACCCCACAACAAGGTAGTCCGTTTTCTCACGAATTTTTTTAGCAAACTCGCCCGCCTCATCAAGAGCCAGTTGCAAGTCTTTTGGCAACGCAAAGTTTATGCCGATATTGAAGATATCGTCTTTGTGGCGTTCCAGATCAGCCAGGGTTTTACAGTCTTTTAATGGATAGAAAACAGGGTCAAAAAAATGACCTTCCGAAGGTCTCAAGAAGTTGATGTTTCCACGTGAATCCGTAACAACTTCAGACCCGTCACTACGCGTCGTCGGGTTCCAGGTTTCAGGAATTTCACATGACGATCCATCAGACATTTTTCCGGATTTGTAATGTGCTTTTATAAAAACGGAACGAACGTCGGCCCTTACCGCCTGCAGAACATCATCTTCGACATCAGCGAGTTGTTGACTAACACAAACAATTCGTATATTTTCTTCCTTTAAACCCAGATACGATCTTAAACCTTTATAAGCAATGGCTGAAATGCCGCTTACATCAAGACCGCCCAAGTCTATCGGTACCCGGTCCGGCTCTTGATGATTAATCGCTTTTAGTGCTCTCTCTCTTCTATTCATTAAATCTTCCTTCATGAGGATATCATTGAGATAAACAGCTTGCTTTAGATTTTTTAAAAATCATAAGATGACTAAATCCCTGGTGAATTTCGAGAGAATTTCAGCCCCTGTATCGGTGACCAACACGTTGTCGATAATTCTTACCCCTATCTTTTCCTCGTGGATATAAACCGGCGGTTCGATAGACATGATCATTCCGGCTTCAAGAATGTACTTGCTGTCTCCGAACAAATGGTTGGATTCTCCCCATGAGGGCGGATAGCCCGGGCCGATTCCGTATCCAGTGGTGTGCAGGCGATATTGATCCAGACCGGCATCGGCGATTACTTTTTTGGCCGCTTCATGAGGTTTGACTGCGTGCACACCGGCTTTGATCTCTGCGATACAGGCATCGCAGGCCTCCCGAATAACTTTATAGATCTCCTTCACACGGGGGCTTGGATCGCCAAGGCACATCTGCCTGCCGATGGTGCAGTGATATCCTTTGTACTTCCCGGCGAATTCGACATTTATATCATCGCCCCTTTGCAGTATACGTTCGGTTGGCATGCCGTGAGGATAGCAGCATCTTTCACCTGATACCAGGTTCATATAACTGGCTGACGCTTCACTTCCAAGGCACATAAGGGTCCGGTGCATTTCACCTGCAATTTCGAGTTCGGTTTTACCTTCAGCAATGGTTTCGACACCTGTTTGCATCGCCGAATCCGCAATTTCCGAGGCTTTCCTGATATAGGCAATTTCAGCAGGTGACTTGGCCATCTTGATATCTTCGATCAGATGTGTCGCTTCCATGACCAGGGAGGTGCCTAAAAGATCCTTTAGTTTCACATAATCATGCGCGCCTAAATAGTAGTAGGGAACCTCGATTCCTACACGACGCTTGAAATATCCCTTTTCCTCCATGACTTTCTTTAGCACGTCGATCGGGTCCTCCGGCTCTCGTCCTCCCCAACCCAGCATATCCTCGGCAAGGCTGTGGTCCGTATACTCTGCAACCTCGGCAAGTCGCATTATAATGGTGAGGGGTCCAGGTTCTAATGTAAAAAAGAGGCACTGGAATTCCTGAAAGCTTTTACACCTGGAGCCAATCAGATAGTGGATATTGGCAGGGGAAGTCACAAGGAGAAGATCAATTCCTTCCTTTTCCATTTCAGTTCTGACGCGCGCCTGTCGTTTTTCGAATTCCTCCAATTCAAATTCAAACTTTGACATTTTTTTACTCCTTATTTATCCGTCTTCTCTTTTAAAGCTTTTCGAGTCCTGCCCTTATCCGGGCGATACCCTCTTTAAGAATTTCCCTGTTTACAGCAAAGGATAAGCGAACATATCCCTCTCCATTACTGCCAAAAATGCTGCCGGGCACCACCGCTACCCGGTGCTCCTTTACAAGATACTTTGCAAGCTCCCATGATGTCATACCGAAGCTGGATATATTCGGGAAGGCATAAAAGGTTGATTCGGGTAATATACACGAAACCCCGTCCAGGGCATTGAGGCCTTCGTAAATGACTTGTCTCCTTCTTTCATAGGCCCTGAGCATCTCCTTCACACAATCCTGGGAGCCCTTTATGGCCTCCAGCGCAGCTCTCTGGGCAACCGCTGTGACGCCTGATACCATATGCTCCATGAGCTTTTCCATCTCATCGATAAAGGGCTTGGGGGCGACCACATAGCCCACCCGCCAGCCGGTCATGGCATAGGACTTTGACAAAGTATAGGCCGATATGGTTAACTCTTGCATTCCATCAAAAGAGCCGATGCTGACATGCTTTTTGTCATCAAAAATGATATGTTCATAGGGTTCATCCGAAAGGACCAGAATATTGTGCTGGCGGGCGAGTGTTGCAATCGCCTCAAGGATCTCACGATCAAAAACAGCGCCGGTCGGATTTGACGGTGTGTTGATAATCATGAGTTTCGTCCTGGCGGTGATGGCTTTTTTGATATCATCCGGGTCCACCTTGAAGCGGTTCTTCTCGTATGCCGGAACCCGGACAGGGATTCCGCCAAACAGCCTGATTTGTGAATAATAATCGTACCCGGGATCGACAACGATCACCTCATCGCCGGGGTTCAGCAGGTGCAGAGCAGAATTGAAGATTCCCTGCATTGCACCCACACTTACAAAAATTTCCGTATCAGGATCGGCAGTAATGTTATTTTCTTTCTTTAATTTTTCCGCAATTGTTTCTCTTAAATCCTGAAACCCCTTGGCCGGCGGGTACCGCGTGTATCCGTCGTCCAATGCTTTTTTTGCGGCTTCCCGGATGAACTCCGGCGTATCAAAATCAGGCTGACCGATTCCGAGATTCACAACATCCGTAATTTCATCGGCCAGGGCAAACATCACCCGGATTCCGGACCATTCGATCTCGTGTGTTCTTTCTGATAAATGCTTTTCCATGGTTATTTCCTAAAGAGTAGAATTTGATATTACAAATTATCCTGGTACCGGCAAAACCAAATCACCTGGTCCTTTTGCCGATGTCTTTAATTCCGGTGCGTGGCGTTCCATGATCTCCTGAATAATGGAAGCCATTTTAACTTTTTCTCTGATCAGTCCCTGATGGAACTCCTCAGTAATCCATGGTTTATAAATATCTCCCTCTGAAGTTCCGGGCTCAATCTTGAAGTACACCGGGGAAGCGACCCTGGCAATTTCAGGAGTTTCGTATACCCGATACATTCCACCAAATGCATCAACGATGATGATGTATACATCCAGGGGAATATCAATCGCTTTGCGAATCCCCCCTAATATGGGAAGGGAGACATCGGATATCGGATTCAGGGAATTAGCTCCCATGGATGCGACTACCTTGGCCCCAGCCGCGCTGCAATATCCGCCAAAAACCGAAAACTTGAATATGGTCTCCTTTGGAATAAGGCCTTCCTGCCTCATTTTATTTAAGATAAAAAGAGCCCCCTCATCATAGACCAGAAATCCCCGGTGCCCTGCCTCAATATTTCTCATGACATCTGCCAGGTAATATGAGATATTATCCGATCCCCTTAACCTGAACCCCTGCATCGCTCCCTCCGGAGTACTGATCTCCTTTGCGCCGGCATCCCAGGCTTTTCGGTGTCCCACGGTCATCACCACCTCGATCTTCTCATCATGAGCCATCTGGGCCATGGCCTTGAGCTCTTCGAAATCACAATAAGTCGATCCACCAACGGCCGCGATGGCCCGGTGCACAGTCACGTTTCTTTTTCGGGCTTCATCGATCAATGCCTCCATTGTTGAGGCGCGCTCGACACCTGCAATTTCAATTCGGTAATTGGCGCCATCGGAAAAAGTTTTTTCCGATGTAGGCAACTCATACGCATCACGACCGGGGATTCCTTCTTTTTCCATAAAATCACGAATCTTCTTCAATACTTCAGACATAGCAGCAACTCCTTATTAGATTAGGCGTTTAATGGTTATTTTCTTTCTTTTTTGGGTAAAATGTTTTTTCAATCCAGCTAAAACTTTTTATTTGGCCCCTAAAAGTTCCTCCAACTTGGGAAGTTCTCCTTTAACCATTTTATAGGTGTGCTCATCTTTTGGGAATTCACCCTTACGAGCATCTTCAACATAATTTGCAAAAGCTTTAATTGTCTTATCTGCAAGGTTCTCATACTTTTTGACAAACTTGGGAGTGAATGCCTGAAAAATACCAAGCAAATCACTGGAGATCATTAACTGGCCATCTGCCTCTGCTCCGGCGCCAATGCTATATACGGGAACACTCAATTCACTTCGCATGATTCCACAAACTTCAGGGGGTACAGCCTCAACTAATAGGGCGAAGGCGCCTGCTTCTTCGATAGCGTGAGCATCATCAATCAGGACTTTAGCTGTTTCAACTGTTCGTCCTTGAGCCTTAAATCCCCCGAGTTGTCCTGAACTCTGAGGCGTAAGCCCAATATGCCCCATCACAAGCATACCGCCCTCTGCAATTGCCTTTATCTGAGGGCAGACCCGCAATCCGCCTTCAAGTTTTATAGCGTCAACATAGGCTTCTTTGTAAAATCTGCCGGCGTTTCTCACGGCCTCTTCAATACTCACCTGATAGGAAAGAAAGGGCATATCACCTATGACAAACGTATTTGGAGCACCCCGCCGAACAGCTTCACTGTGCCAAATACATTGTTCCATGGTTACAGGAACGGTTCCTTCATACCCATAGACACACATCCCTAAAGAATCACCAACAAGGATCATATCCATGTCTGCCTGCTCGGCAAAATAAGCAGTCCAATAATCATAGGCGGTAATCCAAACCACTGTTTTTTTGGAATCTTTCATCTTCTGTAGATCGATACGCGTCAACTTTTTTTTGTCCATTATTTTCTTCTCCATTTCCTGTATAAGATTTCGTTAAGTCGTCGAGTAGTTGAGTAGTTGTAATGATAAATATAATAGCCGTTTTACAAAAAAATTGGACATACAACAGTTTGCAAATAGAAACATATTGATTTAATTATAATTCTTTTCCTACTCAACCACTTAACCACTCAACTATTTGACGATGTCTGTATATTGTATTAAATGGCCAATTAAACTTTATCTCCTCTTAGCCTGGATGAAAACTCTTCACAAACTTTTCCCACACCCTCTTTAACCTGTTTTATTTTGACAGATGTCATTCTTATGGCAACACCGGATATACTCATTGCATACCGAGGGTAACCAGTGTGATCAAAAATAGGGGCTCCAACACAGCGAAGTCCCATACCTAGTTCTTCATTGTCTACGGCAACACCCTTTGACCTTACTCGATCAAGTTCTTCTTTAAGCTTTTTCTTGGAAGTGATCGTGTTGGGTGTAAACGGTTTCAATGAAACATTTTTGAGATATGATTCCAATTCTTCTTGAGGAAGAAATGCGAGTATAGATTTTCCCAGGGCTGTGCAATAGGCAGGAGTACGGCTTCCTACAGGTGCATCAATACGGAGTATTTCTTTGCTGTCAATCTTATCTAAATGAACAACATCCTCACCGTCAAGGCATGCTAAATTTACGGTTTCATTATAAAGTGATGCAAGTTTCTGCATAAAAGGAAGAGCTGCCTGCCTGATTTCGAATCTATTCATTACTTTCATGCCGAGCTCAAAAACTTTAAATGTCAATCCGTATTTTGAATGGACATTTTTTTCCACATAACCCAATTCCCGAAGTGTCGAGATGAATCGATGACTTGCTGCACGATTAATTCCCAGCTGTTTTGCAACTTCGGTAACAGATAAATCACCATTTTCTGCAAAAAGCTCCAGGATTTTTATACCTTTAGCCAGAGAGCTAATATAGAAATATTTTTCTTTTGATTTAGCTATGTCTTTATCCAATGCAATCTCTTTTTTCATATAAATAAGGTCTTTCGCCTGTCTAATGTGTAAGGCCCTGTGTTATAAGTTTTAGCACTATTAAGTATATATGATGTTTGTCGTTACATTTAAATGTGTTCAATATATGTGACAATAGTTTAAATAGTGTAAATTATATTATACGGCTTGTCAAGCTTTTTTTATCTTTTTTAAATCCACTTAAAATACGTTTTCAAGTTTCGCCAGGTCGATTTCTTTGGATTTGAACGAAAACTTATCGAGTGCAGCGGTATATTTCAAACCGCCTCCTGTAGCCACGCAAACAACGGTATCTTCGGATTTAATCCGTTTATCCGCCACCAACTTTTGAACCACAGCGAGGGGCACTGCTGCTGCCGGCTGCACGAACAGGCCTTCCCGTGCCATCAAATGCTGTGCGGCAAGAATTTGTTGGTCCGTTACCTTGACTGCCAGTCCGCCATTTTCCTTTAGTTTGCGCAGCATCTGGTTACCACTGGGGGGAAAAGGATTTTCAATGGCATGGGCTATTGTGTCCGGTTCCCTGATCCGGGAGATTTCATCCTTCCCGTCATTGAAGGCATTTGCAATGGGTGAGCAACCGGAGGCCTGTCCGGCAACCATAGTGGGTAAGAGATCGACGTATCCGGCATGGTAAAATTCCTCGAAACCTTTGAGAATACCTCGCAGGTTGCCAGCGGCGCTGACAGGCACAACCACATAGTCAGGTACCTGAAAATTGAGCTGCTCGCACATTTCAAAAGCAATGGTTTTGGAACCTTCCACACGAAATGGTACGTCTGAGTTGATAAAATAAATATCAAATGCCTCCCCGATCCCCAGGCTCCTGTAGTAAAGGTCTCCATAGTCGCCGTCTACCATTATGAGGTGAGGGTGATATATGGCAATAGGAGCGATTTTCTCTGCCGGAAGCCCACTTGAAACAAGAATATAAGTTTCCAGATGTGATCGACTACCATATGCTGCCACTGAGGTTGCCATATTACCGGTGGAAACCGTACCGATTTTGTCAAACCCCTGAGACAATGCCTGTGCCAGCCCCGTGACAGTCCCGCGGTCTTTGAAGGACCAGGTGGGATTTATGGATTCATTTTTATAATAGAGAGAATCTATGCCTAATTTATTGCAAGCAACCAGAGATTTGATCAATGGCGTGTTTCCCTCACCGAGGCTGATATCACAATTAACGTTGACAAAAGGCAGAAAATCACGATAACGCTCGAAGATAGTTGCGCCTTCTCTTATTTTTGCTCTTTTTAGATTGACATAATTGACCTCTAGGGGTTCATTGCAGGACCGACATCTCGGATAGTTGCTATCAATTTTTATTTTCTGATGGCATTTGGTGCATACGAGTAAGCCTTCCATTCAAAATATTTCCTTTTATGATAGGTTATAAATGTAATTTTTTAATAACGTTCAAAAGTGTGCGCATAATTGTTTTCCCAATAAATGGGGACCATTTAACAATCATTCGGTAATGCATATTTCCGAAAGACGATATCAATTTACATATTAGCGTGTGACCAAATATTTGGGATTTAACAGACAGTTTCTTGAACAATAGGGCTTATGTAGCGCAAATCCCAAATATTTGATCTATGTGGGCAGTCGAGGAATTATACAGTGATATAGTCTTTCGGAAACATCCATTACCTTTTCAATTTTTAACCGCTTTCAAAGAAATGCGCACACTTTTGAACGTTACCAATTTTTTACTTATTTTTCCTTTGATATACGTATTTCGCAGATATCATCCCCCTTGCATATACATTTTCCGAGATCCCCTTTCAAAGCGGGCTTATAGTGTTTGCCGATTCCACAATAGCAGGTTTCGCAGAACATACTCATTGCCCTGACCTCTCCCAGCCATTCCCACGTTTCTGCAAAAGGGCAATATTGGACTTCTATATAGAGGCATTTCTCTGTTTCTTTAATTCTTGTATCCCAGACAATGGCATAAGGATGGTCAAGATGATAAAAGAAATCCTTCAAACTATCATTCCTGTTTTCCTTTTTTTTCTCATTGCGGAGTGCAAGGGAGCGGCTATCCGTCCATTTTTCCATGATTATTTTGAATGTTGGCAGAGCAGTTTCCGGAAATCTCTCAGAAATCGCTTTCCACAAGAAAAAAATACGGCCTGCAGTGATACGCGTTTTTCTTCTGAGGCTGGATAACACGGTCTCTTCATCCGTTCCGTTTTTCCAGTCCACCAGCACGTTCTGCCCTGGATAAAGCTCAACAGGTTCAGGTTCCCTGGAGTTTGGAGGCATGACAAAGTTGAAATCACATAATGCATCTCTTTTCATAATACACTTTGGAATAACTACAACAGCATCCGGATGATAGCCTCTGACAAAATGAATATGAAATTCATCGCACAAGACATGCCCCAATTCCCAGAAGTTGCTATCCCGCCAAGGCTCAGATATGGGACATGCACCTTTCCGATTCTTCACCGGTACCCTTACATTATGAGGCTCCCAAAATCCTTCGTTAAGCCACTCTTCCATCAAGTGCCCTGTTGCGGCAGCACTATCCCAGTATTTGCAGAGTGATTCCATATTGACCGGAAGGCCCAGGGCCATGTGAGCTTTTCGAAGCTCTTTCCCCCTCCAGTCCCCCCAATTCCTTAACCATTCCCTGACAGCTTTTTCTCCGTTTGGTCCGTATTGATCCACAAGCGTCGACGCTGCGATCATATACAACCTTCCAGCTGTTTTGATCATTCTCGGCAATATTCCACGTAGTTCATCAAGCGTGCGGCTGATATTCATAGGTAGCTCCAATTTGTCAAAGTGTTGAAATCATAAGAAAAGTTTGTGGATGGGGTATGGATCATATCATATGAAAGATAAAAGATCGTGTTGAAGTGATCCAAGGGTTTATAAATTTCTAACTAGCTCAAAAGACCTTAATGCCATGTTTTTTCGCAAGATAGTAATATGTACCATCTTTCTTTATCAGCTCCAATCCCCTGGAGAATGCTTTTAAAAGTTCTTGATACCCTGCAACTTTTTTCGAAAATCCAAAATATATTTTGTTCATGTTAAGAGGCGGATTGACGACTTTTATTTTATCAATAAATAGAGGATAATCCCTTTTAATGATGAATTTGAGTACATCCCTAGGTCCAGCCATCAAATCAATTTTGTCAACTAACAATTTTCGAATATTTTGTCCATAATGCGTTACTTCTTCTTTATTCAAGAAATCAGCTGCATCAAATTTATTTCCATGGGCGGCTCCTCTGAGCACTCCTATTTTATAAGGTTTCAGGTCAGTTAGTTGCTGATAGGTGATGTTTCTGCCTTCCTTCATAAATAAGACATCCTGAATCTGCCCAACGGATTGGGAGTAGGCTAAAAATTCTTCACGTTCTTGGGTATAATATACGCCGCATAAGATATTCTTATCCCCTTTTTTAACATCATTAAGCGCTCTTGCCCAAGGCCGGAATTCGACTGTTACCGTATAGCCAAATTGATCAAATGCTTCGACAAGTATTTCCGGTAAAAATCCTTTGTCTATTAATCTATGTCCCATATAAGGGGGCCATTGCGTGGTTGCGGCAGTAATTTGTTTGTCGTCTGCTAAAAGATTTGTTTCAAGTAATCCTAACAGGAGCAGTACCTGGATAACCAAAGCAATACAAATAGCAAAGGAAATTTTTCTTAATGGTTGCCATCTCATAAGTCACACCCTCATTTTTTATTCTTTTATTACCTATTATACTTATTGGGCGCCATCACTCTCTTCACTTTATGCAGTCGAAAGTACTTACCCTGAAAAACCGGGTTTGTTGAAGCTATAGGAAATATCACATGGAAAGCGCTGAAAAAGAGGGACCTGCCTCATGCGCATTTCTAATCCGCACTTTTCACCGCACTTAAAAAATCCGCGGTACGTTCGTTCTGAGGGTTATCGAAAAATTGATCGGGAGGTCCCTGCTCGGCGATCTTGCCTTCGTAGAAGAAGCATACCCGGTTTGATATATCCCGGGCAAATCCCATTTGATGCGTGACCATCATCATCGTCAGACTATGCTCGTCGGTGAGCTTGCGAATGACATTTGTCACTTCACCGACAAGTTCCGGATCGAGTGCTGATGTGACCTCATCAAACAACATGATTTTGGGCCTCATGGCCAGCGCTCTGGCAATGGCGACTCGTTGCTGCTGACCCCCGGACAACCGTGCGGGATACTGATCCATCTTGTCTTCCAGGCCGACCATCTGCAGCAACTCCACCGCTCGCTGCCTGGCCTCGTCTTTGCTCAGTCCCAATGACTGTACCGGTGCTTCCATGCAGTTTTCAAGCGCGGTCATATGCGGGAACAAATTGAACAGCTGAAATACCATACCGATATTAGCGCGCATTTTGCGAATGTATGACTTGCTGGCCCTGACCAGTTGCCCTTCTTTTTCCATGTGCGTCAACGGCTTTCCATCGACATAAATGACACCTTCGTCGATCTTTTCCAATGTCATCAGCATGCGCAGGACCGTGGTTTTACCAGATCCGGAAGGCCCGATGACGGCTACCATTTCATTGGCCTTGACGTCCAGGTTCAATGAATCGAGGACGGTCAGGTTCCCGTAGCGTTTGGTCACCCGATCGAAGCGAACCATGGGGACGTCGTCGCCCTCCAATTCAAGAAGAAAATTTTCGCTGCTCATAAGAATCAATCCTTTGCATAAAGTTTTTTCATGCCTAGCGAAGAACGAACCCAATCTTCGAAGCGTCTGATAAACATCGCCGCCGGCAATGAGATTGTTAAAAATATCAGCCCGACCAACGTATAAGGTTCTAAAAAACGATATGTTTCGGCGCCGATAGCAGTTGCGGTGTGAAAGAGTTCCGCGACAGCGATGACCGAAAGCATGGGGGTATCTTTGAAAATGCCCACCAGATAGTTTCCAAAGCCGGGGATAACGGTGGGGATTGCCTGCGGAATGATGATCTTATAGTAAGTCCGTTTCACGCTCAAATTCAGAGCGATGCATGCTTCCCACTGCCCCTTGGGGACGCTGTCCATCCCGGCACGGTAGACTTCCGAGAGATAGGATGCATAGTGCAGGCCGATGGCAATCATTCCCGAAGTCCAGGGCGACAGGCGTATTCCGAATTGAGGACCCACATAGAAAACAAAAAAGATTTGCAAGACCAACGGCGTGGATCGTATAAATTCGACAAACTCTCTTACGATGTAGGTTAGTAGTCGATACGGCGTACGCTGAGCAAGGGCGAAGGCCAAACCGACAATCAACGCGATCAAATAACCTATACCGGCGGCAAGCAGGGTATTGACGGTTGCTATGAGCATCCGTGGTAATATTTCAAAAGTAAAATTCCATTTCCAATCAAACATGGCCTTATCCTATGCTCAATTTTTTTGACAACTTATTTTCGAGCCCGCGCATTCCCGGAGTGATAATAAACCGAGCGATGACATAATAAATAATCAAAGCGGTTCCGAATGTCTGCGCAGACAGGAAGGTCGACGAGTTAATCTGTTTGGCTTCGAACATCAGATCAGTAACAGATATCAAGGCAACCAGTGCGGTAGCCTTTAACAATTCAATCAGCAAGTTTCCCCAGGGCGGCAGCATGTTCAGCAGGGCCTGGGGAAAGATAATTCTTCGCATTCGCTTGAGTGGGGGAATATTGAGAGCAATGGCGGCTTCATATTGCCCTTGCTGGACGGACTGTATGCCGCCTCGAACCAGTTCGGCGCCATAGGCCCCGAGGTTCAGTCCAACTGCAAGGAACCCCGCCGTGAATTTTTCTAGTGTGATGCCAAAAAGCGGCAGTACAAAGAATATCCAATACAGCTGCACCAGCAGTGAAGTGCCCCGGAATATTTCAATATAAGTGATGCCCGCCCATCGCAAAGGAAAGAATGAAGACATTTTCATAAAGGCCGCGATCAAGGCGACAACGATGGCGAGAAGAGTGCCCAATACCGCTTGCTCGAGCGTTACGATGGTACCATCGAGAAACCTTGGACCGTATTTTTTGAGAAACTCGAAATAAGATTGCATCTTGATTCGTCTTTCAAGCTAATGAGCAGTTAGGTGTTCCACTCAGAGCCTTACGGCTTGAGGGCTCACTCAAAAATAACTTCACATTTTAGACGCCGATGCATCCAGCCCGGCTGCGTTGTGAAAACTTAGAATATCCAGATATGCTTGCGTTTTCGCGCCTTGCCTGCCGGGCGCCTCAACGCCTAAAATTGCGAACTTATTTTTTCGTGAACCCTAAGTGGAGAACTTCAGGGCAACGCCCAAAGGCGTTACCCCGATACCGTAACCGCATTTCTGTACATCGTTGCCGGTGATTACCGATTTTCGCAGGAATAGGCTGTAGTAGCATCTCCGGGCAGCTGGGATTTCCCATACCCATACTGTGCAACAGCCTTCAACATTTCATTCGTTCCCATGTATTTTTTCAATGCTTTGTTAAAGTCAGCCATGAACTCGGTATCCCCTTTACGAAAGCCGATACCGACCCAATTAAAGGTCCACTTGGGGAGTTTTGAAGGGTCAGTAATTTCTACGGCATAGCTCTGCTTGGCCAGGTGCATGGCGCTGAAGACCGTGACACCGCCGGCATCGGCACGGCCTGATACGACAGCCGCCAGAATCTCGGTATTGCCGGGGACGGCCATAATTTTGCTCGCAGGAACCCCCTCCTTTTTGGCATGCTCAACCGTATTGTAACCGGCGCCGGTTACAAAGGTGGCGCCTTTTGCTTTAATGTCCTGATAGGTTTCCAGACCTTTGGGGTTTCCCTTGAGAACGAGGAAACAATCGCCAAACACCCCGATGGGTTCGGAAAAATTGACATTTTCACAGCGGCTCTTGAGGATATACATCCCCCCGGTGATGATATCATAGCGCTTTGCTTTTAAGCCCGGAATCAGCCCGCTCCAATCGGTTACCACGGGTTCGATATTCGTGTAACCCATTGATTTGAGGATCCCCAGTCCGATCGCATTGACAAAGCCAAGAGGCTTTTGGTTTTCACCCGGGTAGGCCCAGGGAATTTCGTTGGCAAAACCGATTCTGATGGTTTTACCGCTGTTGATACGGTCATAAATCGAGTCGGCTTGAGCCACGGTTACGAATCCCACTATGGCCAATACCGTTACTATAGCCAAAGATGAACGTGTTAACTTTTTTGCAATTCCGATAGTCATTGTAATCTCCTTTTGGTTAAGATTAATAATATTGTTTGCTGTCAATCGATTCTTAAAAATCCATTGTGCGCCTTGGACAATACTTCATTTCCAGTTTCTGTAATCAGCACCATATCACAATGCCTTTGAGCGCCTATTCCGGGTGCTATTGCGTATGGTTCTAGGCTCAAAACCATATTGGGCCTGAGGGAACTATGATTATAGACTCTTATATTCCCCTTATCTATGCGTCCTTCAAATGAATTGATAAGCCCCCTGGCCAGCCCGGTACCACATAAAAAATTATCATATCCCGCATCTTTGAATACCTGCTGGCCAACTTTATCTAATTCTGAGAATAAGGTTCCAGGTACACATATTTCTATTGTTTTCCGCAATGAAGAGACGACGGCGTCATAATAATGCTGCTGCTCGGGCGGAATGTCACCAAGTGCAACTGTCCTTTCGACGGCTGCCATATAATGGGAAACCGTAGCTTCAACAACAACACACAGAAGCTGCCCGGAAACTAAAGGATTTCCTGATGCGCCTGCATGGGGCTCCAACGAGTGCGTTCCCTGCTGACTATAACACTTAAAACTCGCTTCTTTATCCTTATAATTCGAAGCGGTGAAACGGGCCATTGCAAGAGTTACCCGGCCTGCCAATTCAATTTCCGTCATTCCCAATTTTGCTTCAGACAAATATGTTTCCATTCCAAAGTCTGCAATGGATGTGGCTGTCCGTATGATCTCAACCTCTTCAGCGGTATTGATGAGTCGCATATCCTCAAGTATATCTGTAATGTCGTCAACCTGGCAGAGGGGCTGTTTTGCCTTTAGCAACTCGATATATGCAATTGGTGTGTATAACCCGTCAATTCCGATCTTTTTTAATGCAAGCTTTTGCATAACATCAGCCAGATTAGATATTGCCTCGTTAACATTGGGACCTTCAATGTCACCATACGTGATGACATTCTTAATGGGAGAGTTGGACGAAATATTTTGTTCATCCGCCTTCCCGGAGATAATTATCGGATCATCATTTTTTGGTATAATCGTGATTGTAGGCCGTCCCCAGGGTAAAATTGGAACACCACTCATATAATAAGAATTGGTGAACGAGAAAAACACACCCGCGTCATGGTTTTCTAAATTTGAACGCAGCGTTTCAATCCTCTGTTCGATCTCATTTTTTGTAAAAATACTCAATTGCTATCTCCCTTCTTAATCAATCCACAGGTCCTCCACTGAAAAAATTTCTATCCAAGACCCTGGGAAATCATGAAAAAATTTTCAAAAAGCTGAACGCCGGCGTGGTCGGTTTTATATTTGCTCAAGTCTATGGCACTGTCCTGCCTAAAGTAACAATTCCAGCTTTCCTTGCGGGATTCAGGATGAAACTGGGAACCATACCAGTGATATCCGTAATCCACAACAACAGCAGGACTATCCTTTGTGGTTGCAAGAATATTCATGTCTGCCTGGGGAGACGGTATAATGTGATAGCTGTTTGCAAAGTGGAAGTAGAGCCGATCCGTCATACCGCGAAACAATGGAGCGCTTTTCCCATCTTCCGTCAATTGAATCTCATGCGTGCCGTTCAGAGGTCCATTTTCTCTTTTTATCAATTTGTTACCATTAAAGAAATTTACTGCAATCATCTGGTGCCCGCCACAAATCCCGAACAGCGGCCGCCGCAGCTTTCGATATTCCTGAAGCCAGGCCAGAACCATTCTTAACCAGCTCTTGTCTTCAAGAACAAGATGTATCGTTCCCCCCAATATAACCGAGCTGATCTGTGCAGGGGCCGGAAGAGTATCTCCCCGAACTATATCGACACTGATCATGTCAAAATTATATTTATTTGCCAGATTTCCATGCCAAGAGGGTATCCAGTCTTTTTCAAGTCCGGATGGGCAGAGTGCCGTAAAATCATCTACATTGTAGAGCGACGATTCCCCTAACATTGAAATGAATAGAAGTTTTCTTTTAGACATACTGATCTCATTTCCATCATATTAGGTGGTGGTTGTATCCTTGATTTGGTTCACAAGGGACAAGTTGTCAACCAAGGATCGATTTATTTGGAACGTCAGCTTTGGTCTTTTTTGGAATAGATTGGATCTTTCGCCCGGCTAATGTATAAGACTCTGTATTTATAAGAATTAGCGCTATGCAAATATGAACGATGTTTGCTGTTAATTTTGATAAGTTCACTATATGTGACAATAGTTTAAATAATGTAAATTATATTATGTGGCTTGTCAAGCTTTTTTTCTTCTTTTTATATATTTTTTTAATCAGCTATCACCTATTATGGACGTTATAGGTGATTCAGCATTAAGTTTCTTCAAGAATATTGTGGAAATTTTTACTGAAAATTATCGCCGATTTCTGGAAAAGAAACCCCTTCAATATGTGATTGATTTTAAAAGAGGATATTAATGATTCCAACTTAGTGAGGAGTGACTGTTTTTTCTCCGGCCCATAGGTTTCCGGCTTGTAGAGCCAACAGTTCGGAGAGGCCTACGCCTTGGAGGGGGCGTAGAAATGCGGGCTAAAGTGTTTCATCGAATCTTTTTTTCACTATGGATGAATATGCATAATCAATCATGGTCAAAAAATCATATACCGGCAGACCTGTGGCACATTGAACTGCCTCGGCATATGGCGGAAGCATGCTGCATTCCAGAAGTATTGATCTGACTTCAGGGTGTGCCGCAACTATTTTTTTTGCTGCATAAACTACTTCTTCTCTTATCTTCTCACTGTCAAGTGTTCCTATTTCATCGATTACCGCATCCTTGAAATTTTTTTCATTTTCCAAACCATAAATAATCAATGTATTATCATTTCTAATACCAATCTTTTCAAAAACATCAGTTGTTAATGACTTTGAATTTGCCGTAAGTATTCCAACCCCGGCATTATCGGGAAGTGTCGACTTAATGAACGGGATTTGTAAAATGCTTGAAAGAAAGACAGGGATATTAACAGACTCTTTCACCTCTTTGTTATAAATTGCCATAAAACCGCAGTCACCTGTTATAGCCTTGACCCCTTCACGTTCAAGCTCCTTTGCACCAGCTATCATTTTTTCAATAAAGCTAAGGTCATGATTAAAGATACGGCTTGTCGTAAGCCCGTCTACCCGTTTAAACCTTACAGGATAATTATAACTAGTCGCATTTCCAACATCACCCTGAATAAAAGGCGTACACGTATCAAGAAGAAGGATTCCTATGGCCTCACCATAAGTTGTCTGTCCCTTTTTTGCTTTAAAAATCATTTTTTTCCTCCGACTGGTTTAAGGTTATGTTATGGTTAATATTGCTTAGTTTTTAATAAACAATTTACGTGGAACATCGGCAAAGGTTTCACAACCGTTTTCCGTAACCCGGAATGATTCACTACATTCAAATCCCCAGTCATCCATCCACATACCGAGAATCATGTGGAAGGTCATATTAGGCTGAAGGATGGTTTTATCGCCTGGTCTCAGGCTTGCCGTATGTTCTCCCCAGTCAGGCGGGTAGTTTAACCCCATTGAATAGCCGATGCGGGATTTTTTTTCCAGTCCGACCTTGGCAATAATGTTCCGCCAGACAAGTTCCACCTCTTCACAAACCATCCCCGGCTTTATTGCACCTAATGTGGTGTTAAGCCCCTCAACAACAACATCGGCCATATCTTTCAATTTTTGTGACGGTTTGACTCCTAAATATAAGGTTCGTGCCATGGGGCAGTGATAACGATGCCGACAGGCAGCAAGTTCTAGGTTTACAGCCACTTCGTTGGCGTAGGGTTCATCGGTCCATGTCAGGTGCGGGGCCGATGTCTTTTCTCCGGTCGGCATCATCGGAACAACTGCCGTGTAATCACCGCCGTATTCTTTTGTCCCTGCAATTTGGGCGTGATAGATGGCAGCGACCGCATCACATTCTCTAACTCCTGGTGACACTGTATCGATGGCCACCTGCATAACTTTCTCCGTTATTTTACCGGCTTGCCGCATGTATTCTATTTCCCGGTCAGATTTTATGTTTCGAACCCAATTGACCAGCAGATTCCCGTCCTTAAAGCTTGCATCGGGCAAATCCTTTTTGAGCTCTTCATATCCTCTTGCGCTGAAATAGTATGCGTCCATTTCCACGCCGATATTTTTTTTGCTCAGGTCTTTCTGTTTTAATATATCGGCAAAATAGTTCATAGGATGCCGATCCGGTGACTGGACATAATGATCGGGATATCCAAAGATGTTGTCGTCGGATAAAAAAGTAGTATGTCTTGCTCCGTTGGCATCCATTTCCCGGCCTATCCATATTGGTTCTTCTTCGTCCATAACTACAACCACCACCTGAGGCACATAAAAGGACCATCCATCATAGCCTGTAAGATAATTCATATTGGCAGGATCCGACACCACCATCACATCAATTCCCGTCTCGTCCATGCTCTTTTTTGTTTTCCGGATTCTTGAGTAATATTCTTCTTTTTTAAAAATTGTCATTATTGTTTCCTCCCAAATATTTGATCTATATGAGCAGTAAATGAATTAAACTGTTACATTATAGTTTTGTTCTCGCCCGCTCTCTATGCTCGCTTGAGTTCATCCCAGTACCATCTTCCGGAGCTACGGGACAGGCAGAGATCACAGAGAGATAAATAATTTGTCTGATTTTTTGATCCCGCTCAAAGCGGGACAGGTATCCAAAATCAGACAAAATTCTCAGCCACTTGCGTGGCAAATAGAATCCGAGGCCGTAGACGGTTGAATAGCAACAGAATAGATTGTATCATGTCAACATCTCCAGCGATAGCTGGATGTCAGTTTGAGCTGAATCGCCCTCTCAGCGATTCAGCTTAAGAACTCTGCGAGAGATAAACAAAATCCTTGCTCCCCTTTTAGGGGGTGGTCTCTTTACTTGTGATATCGTCTCCGACGCCGGGATTTGCAACTTTCGGAAACAGGCATTACTTTTTTAGAATTTAAACGCCTACAAAAATCCCCCAACTTTTAAAGTTACCATTTTATTAAAGGATATTAATGATTTTGGCTTCATGGAGAAACGATTCCACAAATTGCCAGAATGAATCCCAATCCGGCGGACAATCGTTGTGAGCGCAGTCATAGGATATCATTTTACAATGTTTGGCTGCCTGACAAAGGGTAATTCCATGCTTATAGGGAATGATATTGTCATACTTGCCATGCATTATGAGAACCGGTTTTGAGTAGGTTCTTACAGTTGAGATATTGTCAAATGGATCACGGACAAGAAATTTTGGGACAAGGTATTTTGGTGCATATGATTTTGCGCTGATAAATGTTGACATAAGAATAAGTGCTGCAGAGGGACGATTTGCAGCAAGTCTGCATACAGCGCCCCCACCAATGGATCGCCCAAATAGTATAATTCGGGAGGAGTCAACCTCTTTTCGTTTCACAAGAATATCATACGCTGCAATAAAAGTTTCAGTTATACTCGTTTGTGAAGGTGAGCCTTTTGATCGACCATAGCCTGGGTATTCAACAAGCAATAAACCAATTCCAAGATTTGTGAATTTCTTTAGTTCTTGAGGCCAGAAGTCTATTAATTCTGCATTTCCATGAGCAAAAATTACTGCAGGTGCAGGTGCAGAATTTTCTCCTGAGGGCGGAGGCAGAAACCATGCTTCAACTTGTCCATGTCTTGTGTCTATCCAAATCTTTTCTATGCCTGAAATTTGATTTTCAACACTCGTTGGCGTTCCGATCATATAGCGCGGGAACATCATATGTCTCTGAGCCAGAAAAAGAAAACAACAATATACAAGATAGAAGAAGAATATACTTGAAACGATTTTGAAAAGGATTTGCACTTTTCTGTTTTCCTTCAAAATATCACGGGTCACATGTGGAATTTGATCAAGGAGTTTCATTGCTAATATATTTGTAAAAATAAATAATGGCAAGTAAAAGTCTCAAGTATTCCATTGACTCTTTTATATGATTTTGACAATAAGATAGAAAGGAATAATTTTTTCTCCGGAGATACATTGTGACAGAAAAAACCAATTTATTTTGCCAGAATGGAAGCTGCGTTGACATTACCGTGATATTGGCAAAATCTCCCTTGACAGCTTGGTAAATAAATGAAAAAATTGTAGAAACTAACCCTAAAATATCGGAGTATTGGGATGAAAAACGTAAGATCCATAAATTTGTTTTCGGCTTTTTTTCTTATGTTTTTCACAACTTTCTGTATAATTTTTTTCAATTCTGTTGAGCAAGCTAATGCAAATGATATCAGGAAACCCGTATGGGCCGGCAGTTTTTATCCTGCTTCAAAGTCTGAATTAAAAAAAAGCATCTTCCAACTTACTCTTCGGGCACAACAAACGAGAGTTCAAATCCCATCCGGCAAAGTTCTAAAGACTCTAATCCTACCGCATGCAGGATATATTTATTCCGGTTTAACAGCAGCACACGCATCTTTGGTATTAAAGGAAAAGCAATTTTCTAAAGTTATTTTGCTGGGGCCTGATCATAGGGTCGGTTTTAGAAACGGGTCAATCAGTGATTTTAAAGCATTTCAAACTCCGTTAGGGTTAGTCGAGTTACACAAGAATAATGAAACGTTGCGTCTTCGTCAGGATATGTTTCGAAATATCCCAACTTCCGACATGATGGAACATTCGTTGGAAGTAATTTTACCCTTTTTGCAGAGCTATCTTAAGAAATTTAAAATCATTCCCATTGTCCTGGGTCCATCTCATATTGCCGGAATCACGGATGCCATCGATCCCATACTTGATAAAAACACTCTGGTGGTCGCCAGTTCAGATCTCTCACATTACCTTTCTTATCCGGGGGCTGTTGCTAAAGATAAAGAAACAATTAATATGATCTTAAACCTGGAAACCGGCAAACTGTCAAGGTGTGATAGCTGTGCATGCGGCAAAATACCAATTTTAATTGTTATGGAGATGGCACGTAGACATGGCTGGCAACCTGTTCTGCTCCATTATTCCAACAGCGGTGATACAGCGGGTGGAAAGTCAAAAGTTGTCGGCTACACAACCATCGCATTTTACGGAGATTTATCAATGGAAAAAAAGAATGAATCCAATCAGTATTTCAACCAAAAGCAGGGGCAAACGCTGGTAAAACTGGCCCGGAAGACTCTTAAGGAAAGATTTGGTCAAAAGAGGGGAGAACATGAGTCTGATTCTTTATCATCCGCTTTGAAAGACAGTTCTTTTAACAAGCTATGCGGCACATTTGTTACCCTCAAAATAAATAACCAATTGCGCGGTTGTATAGGTAATTTAACGGCTAATGAATCCGCTTTGGAAGGTGTCAAACGCAATTCCATCAATGCCGCATTTCACGATCCCCGTTTTTCTCCCCTTACAGCCGAAGAGCTTGGCCAGGTGGATATAGAGGTCAGCATACTTACCGAGCCGGAACTTCTTGAATACCGGGACGGTTCTGACTTGCTTTCCAAACTGCGTGTCAATGTGGATGGCGTTATTATCCGCAAGGGGTCGGCCAGCGCTACCTTTTTACCCCAGGTATGGGAACAATTACCCAAACCTGAGGAATTTCTTACCCACCTATGCATGAAGGCGGGCCTGCCGGGCAATACGTGGAAAAAAAGTGCATTGGAAGTCATGACTTACCAAGTCCAATATTTTGATGAGGAAAAATGAAAACGCCATAATGCGGGTTGTTGTTACCACGGGCATATCATCCGTGGTGACCCAATTATTGACCATTCGCGAATTTCTGTCCCAGTTTTCGGGTAACGAGTTCGTCATTGCCCTTATACTTTTCAACTGGCTGATCCTGGGCGGGACGGGAACCCTTCTGGCCAGGTTGGTTACGAAACGTTTTTGGAAAGCCACGGTCAACCGCCTTGGATGGCTTTCACTCATTTTAGCAGTCATACCCACCTTGCAAATCCTGGCCATACGAGGACTCCGTGATGTCTTTTTTATTCATGGCAGTTCGGTGGGATTTTATCCTACGTTAGCTTATATTTTTTTTACGATTGCCCCTTATAGCCTGCTGCTCGGCTTTGTCCTTCCATATAGCCTGTTTGTGCTAAGGGCCGAAACCCCCGATTACCCGGGTACCCGTATCTATATCATCGATAACATCGGAGATGTGTCAGGTGGAGCCCTTTTTTCCTTTGTTTTGGTTTACCTGCTTACCCCCTTTCAGGCAATATTCCTTGCTCATATACCCTTATTGATGGCCACCTTTTTTCTCTTTCTCCCCGTTTCCCGGCGGTCTCCATTCGTTATCCTTGGAGCAGGAACAACGTTTATCATACTGCTGTCGGGTATTTTTCTGGAGCCATTTTCCATGACCCCTTCTGAAGGGAAACTCATTCTATATCAAGAATCCCGTTATGGTCGGATTGAAATACATCAGGACCGGGAGCAATTCACGTTATTTACGGATGGCATCCCAATTTTCAGCAGCCAAAATTTGATTATGGCTGAAGAGGCGATTCATTATCCGTTAACCCAAATCCGTCCATCGATCAAAGCGCCGAAAATTCTATTGATTTCTGCTGAAGGCGAGATGATGGAAGAAATACAAAAATATAGGCCAAAAAGAGTGGATTACGTGGAGCTGGATCCAGGAGTTACCTATGTCCTTTTTCAATTTGGGTTGATCAAAGAAATTCCGGAATTGAACGTCATCCATAAGGATGGAAGAGCCTATCTGGTGGATTCAGATGAGATATACGATGCTATTATTGTTAATTTACCCGAGCCTGAGACCTTTCAAATCAACAGGTTTTTTACCGACCGTTTTTTTGCCCTGGCTAAAAGCCATCTTACCTCCAAGGGGGTTTTAAGTTTTTCCATGCAGGGGTTTGATAATTACCTTGCCGAACCGCAACGTCAACAACTTTCTTCCCTTTACAACACGGTGGCAGAGCATTTTGAACATATTCTTTTATTGCCGGGCCAGAAAATTTTCTTTTTATGCAGTTCACTTCCCATAAAGGCCGATATACCCGAGCTTCTTGATCAAAGGGGCATTTCCACCAGCTATATAAATCAATTTTTTTACGGCAATCTGACAGATGAAAGAATCAAGCGTTTAAATGAGCTGATAGATCCTATCACGCCTAAAAATTATGATGGTGCTCCTCATTTGATTCGGCTGATGTTTTCTCGGTGGTTTGAAAAATTTGCTACATCGCCCGTAGGATTCATGGCCGTTCTGGCTGTACTGTGTGTAATCTATCTGATGCGTATCACCAAAGAAGAGTTTGTTCTCTTTTCAACCGGATTTATGACCATGGGAAGCGAAATCATGGTTATCTTTGCTTTTCAGATTTTTTTCGGCTATGTTTATCTGCAGATTGGTTTGATCGTAACAGTTTTTTTGGCAGGCTTGCTGCCCGGAGCCTGGTTCGGTGAAAGGATGCGCGAGTGTGGCAAGCGCTTGCTGATTAAAATTGACACATTGCTTATTATATTGATGGGTCTCTTGATCATTGCCCTGGAATACGGAGGGGATCGTTTACCGGTTGCTTTTTTTCTGATTTTCGGATTTGTTGTTTCGTTGGCATGCGGCTTTCAATTTCCGGTGGCCCTTTATTTGAGAGGAGGAGGTAAATCAGCAGTGACTCGCACCTTTTCTGCGGATCTGATCGGCGCAGCCTGCGGTACGATGATCACCAGTGTAGTTCTGATCCCTTATTTTGGAATCATTTGGGCTGCAGCAGGGTTAATATGTATTAAAGTGATGAGTTTAATTGTTATGGTGATTAGTAATGAAAAAGTTAAGCAGACGGGACTTTCTTTATTGTAGTGCGGCAGCGTTTTCCACAACTATGATACCGGAAGTTTGCCTGCCTTTTATTAAAAAGAAAGGTGTAGCTTCCGGCCCTGCCGATATACGCGGCAAGGTATTTACAGGGGATGCACCAAAAAGTTTATGGAAATGGTCGCATGAGGGATTTCGTTATAAGAAATTAGCAAATAAAAAAGTGGTGTGCGGTATCTGTCCCAATCGCTGCATATTGAAAACGGGCGATCGCAGCGTATGCCGCTCAAAGATAAATTTCGACGGTATTTTATATAGCCTTACATACGGAAATCCTTGCGCTGTAAATATCGATCCTGTTGAAAAAAAACCACTTTACCATTTTAAGCCGCGTACAAAAGCCTTTTCCATTGCAACAACAGGTTGTAATTTTCGCTGCTTGAATTGTCAAAACTGGGAAATATCACAGGCAAAACCATATGAAGTCCGCTATTTAGAACTTTTTCCATCGGAAGTTGTTATGGATGCACAGCGTTCTAAATCCGAATCGATTGCCTATACTTATTCCGAAGCGATTACTTTTTATGAATATATGATAGATACCGCCCGCTTAGCCAGGGAAAAGGGGATTCATAATCTTTGGATTACCAACGGCTACATTAATCGAAAACCCCTGCTGGAACTTTGCAAGGTGTTGGATGCCGCAAATGTCAACCTGAAGTCATACAGCGATGCTATTTATCGTAAATTAAACGGCGGTCGTCTTCAACCGGTGTTAAACACCTTCAAAACACTGCATGAACAGGGCGTCCATTTTGAAATAACAAATCTGGTTGTCCCCGGATATGTCGACGATGAAGATATGGTAAAGGAGATGTGCGAATGGATACTTAAAAATCTGGGATCTGATTACCCATTACATTTTTCACGATTTTTTCCTAAATACAAGCTGGACAGATTACCTCCCACGCCTGTTTCCACATTGACCCGGTTCCGTGAACTGGCTATGAGTGAGGGCATTCGATATGTTTATATAGGGAATGTACCAAACCATGATGGAAACAACACCTATTGTCATAATTGCAAGAAGTTGTTGATTGAAAGAAAGGGTTATTTCATTCCTTCATATAACATGATGGGAAATAAGTGCAAATTTTGTGAAACTGTAATTCCGGGTGTTTGGAATTAAAAAATAATCACGAAAGCACGAAAAATAGTATCTGTTCACTATCCTCCTGCTATTTGAGGGTAAAGAGCCACCTCATCACCCTCTTTTAGCTCATGGTCCAGGTCTTTGGGCAGGTCTCTGTAACTGACGCCATTCACTATAATAAAATGGTAACTCTTCACCTCTTTTGTCTTAGGATCAAAAAGCAAATCTTTAAAATTCTTTCCATATTTTTCCGACAGCTCATTTAAAAGGTCTCTGATCGTAGCCCTACTGTCTTTCATTACGTGTACAGCTTGGTCTTCACTTTCCTTTTGAAAGTTAAGAAATCCTTTTATCCTGATATTCATTGAACTAAATTTCCTTTTAGCTATCTGTTTATTAACTTAGCACATTGAAAAATGATAATGAGAGATTCGGTTTTCATTTTAACCCTTAAGAAAACTTTTTGTACCACTCTAATTCAACTTCCGGGATTCCGCATTTTTTCAAGAATGACTTGGTTTTGGAAATGCTATAAGACATCTCTTTTCCCCTTATCTCTTTTTTTCTGCGGCTACATGTGAGCGCACCGGTCGGGCACCATTCAACACATTCCGGCTTTCCACCACAGAGATCACAAGTAAGGGGTAATTCCCTTTCTTCATCAAAATTAATGGCGCCAATAATACATTCGCTTACACAAAGACGACAACCATTACATTTCTCCCGATCCACACGGATGGTACCATTTTCTTTTTGACTCAATGCGTCCGTCGGACACACCTCTACACACTTCGGCTTCTGGCACAGGGTGCATACCACCGGATTAGAGAACCCCAGGTAGTCAAGATGCACCACCTTAATACGTGATTTTTCGGGGTTAAAGACCTTAGCGCGCCTGAAAAAGCAGATCAGCTCGCAGCTATTACATCCGGTGCATTTTTCAGCATCAACCAATATTTTCATGCCAACCCCTCCCTCTGCTTAATTGCATTTACCTTTTCCAGATCTTCGGCAATATGCTCTAGGCCAAGCTTACTTAATTGCTTTTTCGTCTGCAAACCTGTTTCAACATCCCACTCCCTGGTTTGATAATATTCATCGAGCATCAGGTCCCGTTCAAATATCATGCCTTTGCACGGTCCATCTTTAATTGGTTCTTTAGTGAACTTTTCCGGAACAGAATAATTATCATCTTTGCGGGTCAATCCCTGTCGGGCGTTAAACGCCTTTTGAACATTAAATATGCGCTCACCGGTAACGAGCAGCTCTTCATCGGTAAAGTCCACACCGGTCGCAGCGCATAAGAGCCGGGCAAGAATCTGAATGGATCCCAAGGTACGGGTACACATGCCCACTGAATTGAGGGTGGCCGTCATATCCTCACCCCACTTGACCGATCTACCCACACCGTCCGGGCAACGAAGATCCATCATCAGATCTTCCCCGCCTATATCCATATTTATCTGGGTGTGCCGTAGTATATGTCGCATGTAAAGGCAATTGCCTTTCAGATGGTCGGCACCTCTGGTTCCGGTTAAATTCTGCAGCCCGAAGCCCTTATGCGCTCGAGGATCTTCGGTGACTGGTGATTGGCCTTTCACATGATATCTAAACTGCTCAGAACCCTGTCCAACCAGCTTGGGCGCTCTTTTTTCACCCTCGGCAAGAATATCGCCAAAACCTTGACGCCTGGCTATTTGGGGGACGATATCTATTACCGATTGGTAATCACCAAATCGCAAAGGCCTTCCGTCAAAATCCGCATCGGTCAATATTCCCCTCTCATAACATTCCATAGCCCAGGCGATACCGGTGCCTGCACTGTAAATGTCTATTCCGAATTGATTGCATAACTCCTGATATTTAAGCTCGGCAGCCAGGTTGTTACAATCCATTAAAATTCCTAACTCAGCACTGGCATATTCCGGACCTTCTCCGAAGGTTCCGGCAAATTCTCCTGACTGAACGTTATGAAAAGGGCCACAGGCCACGTGGCATGTCGCACAGGCACGCATTGACTTGACAAATTCGCGTTTAAGGGTTTCACCCGAGAGCGCTTCCCAGTTTTCGAAAGTATTTCTCTGGTAATTTCTTACCGCAATAACGCCTGCAGGAGCGGTCGATGAAAGAAGGGCCGGCGTGCCATAGGCATGATACGCCTCGTAATGCGGCTGTGATTCAATGATGTCCCGGCGATCCTCCATACAGGCCTTCAGAAACGCTTCAGGCTGGGCGATGTTGACATCACATCCGCCTCGAACAGCAATCGCTTTGAGATTTTTCGAACCCATCACCGCCCCCATCCCCGATCTTCCGGCAGCCCGCTTGGTGGGACACATGATACTGGCAAAACGTACAAGATTCTCACCGCCAGGACCGATACACGCCACTTTTATAGCCGGGTCGCCGATTTCTTCTTTTATCGCCCGATCCGTTTCCCATGTCGTTTTACCCCATAAATGGGAGGCATCTTTTAATTCCGCTTTGCCTCCATCGATCCACAGGTATACCGGCTGTTGGGCTTTACCCAAAAACACCAATTGGTCGAAACCTGCAAATTTCAGCATCGTGCCCCAATGTCCACCGATGTTCGAATCACCAAAGATATCCGTCAGCGGTGATTTGGCGGTGATCGTAAGCCTGGCACTGCCAGGTGCCAAAGTGCCGGTCAGTGTTCCCACGCCAAACATTAAGACATTTTCAGGGCTCAGCGCATCGATCTCCGGTTTGACAAGTTCAAAAAGTTTAGCGCTATTAAATCCGCTTCCGCCAAGGTATTTTCTGGCAAAATCAAAAGGAAGAGGTTCGTTTTCTGTTTTACCTGCATCTAAGTCAATGTTTAAAATCGTACCAGCCCAGCCGAATACGTTACCCATTGTATCTCCTTTCTCTGTAGCTTCCGGTCAATGGCATAGAAGAATAATTTACGCCTTCATCATGTTTCGTGATATAAACCTTTGGATAGTTCAAAAGCAGCATTGGCTCCTTGTTGAATTGCAGAAAAGATGTTCTTAGGTTTAGTGCAATCACCCACCTGAAAAGTTTTTATGTTTTCATTTATCATATCAGGAGTCATATTTATTGTTGGCACGAATTCCTCAGTAAAGACAACATAATCCGTCTCAAAGGCTTCCTGGCTTCCGTCACTATTTTTTATGACGATCGCTTTTTCTTTAATTTCGATAAGTTCAGTTTCAGTATACAACTTTACCTCATTTTCAGCTAATCGATCAACCAGTGCGATTTGGACATTGTCCATCATCAACCCGGAACCAAAATCTGATTCCTTGTTTTTACCAATTAATTTTACATGACATCCATTGTTTGCAAGGTGCAGTGCGACCTGGCACCCGATCATTGTGCCACCGATGACGGCAACTTCACCGGTTACCTGAAATTCACCAAATAAAACGGATGTTCCGGTGGTAACATGGGTTTGGCTTGCCCCTGGAAGGTCTGGGATTTTCTCTTTGGCTCCGGTTGCAATAATAACAGCATCGGGTTGAAGTTCGTTGACTTCTTCAGCGGTAACCAAACGGTTCAGTTTAATATTTACATTTAAAGAATGGAGCCTGGCCTCATAAGCGCTCACCAAAGCATTAAAGGTATCTAAATCTTTAATAACCGATGCGGCCAAAACTTGACCGCCAAGTCGATCACGCATTTCGTACAAGGTTACATGATGGCCTTTTCGAGCCGCCATGCACGCTGCTTCCATCCCCGCGACACCGCCACCGACAATTATGACCTTTTTCCCTTTGCTTTGCGGAACCGGTGTTAAATCCCGGCTTGCTTCTTTTCCCATCATTGAGTTAACCGAACACATCAGTCCCAGCCCGGCCCAGGTTCGCTCTAAACATAAATCGCATCGAATACACAGAAGTTGTTCGGCTTCCCGGTTTTCCTTAATTTTTTTGACCAAATGGGGATCAGCGATAAGCCCCCGGCAAATGGCGACGATGTCCATCTTGTTTTCTTTCAGCGCCCGCTTTATCAGTTCCGGCGTGTGCAGCCCCCCGACTCCGACCACCGGAAGCGATACGTTTTCCTTAACTTTTGCGGGAATGTATGTAAATTCACCGGCCTGATCGAAAGTGGTGGGTATGGAAGCCTTTCTCACCGTGCTGGTTTGTGAAACATTGAGATAATCCATTCCTGCTTTTTCAAAAATCTGACCAATCTTAACGCCCTCTTCAAGAGATAAGCCTCCAGGAATTAATTCTCTGCCGTTCCACCTGATACCGGTGATAAAATCTTCACTGACATTTTGCTTTACACTTTCTATAACCTCCAGCGCAAATCGAAGGCGGCCTTTCAAGTCACCGCCATACTCATCATCACGTTTATTGTAGACCGGAGATATAAATGATGACAAGAGATAATTATGTGCGGAATGAATTTCAACACCGTCAAAACCGGCCTCTTCGACTCTGGCCGCCGCCGCACCATATGCTTTTACCAACTCTTTGATTTCTTCAACGGTCAACATCTGGACATCAACCGATTTTTTTCTAAAATGCGAAACCGTATCAATCGGGCCCCGGGGAAGGTCCCTGGTAAAAGCCGGATCTGCTTTTGGCCCAATATGATTTAATTGTACAAAGCAGGCGCAATCATATTCCTTAACCGCTTTTGCCAGTCTATTCAAACCCAGACCTGATCGATGACATCCCAGCATGTGTTTATATCCTTTGCTGGCAATGTCATCAATAAAAGCATGGCCGGTTACAATTACACCAACGCCACCTGAGGCAATATTCTTTAAGTAGGCAATCAATTGATCTGAAACGGAACCATCCAAGTTTGCAAAATTACTCATGGTTGCCGCCATCATAATTCTATTTTTTATTTCAACTTTCCCAATTTTTATCGGGTCAAAAATTCCTGCCATTACAATTTCCTCCCTTTGGTGCATAAACGAAAAATATTCTGCAAATAATTATCATCCAACAATGCAATATAAACGATCATTTTAAAAATATAAAAATTGATTCTACTCCCGAAAAATTACATCCTGGCAAAAATTGAAACTACCAGACCTTTCGGAAAAGTTCTAAAAAGTTTCCCCCAAGAATTTTCATGATATCTTCATCCGAATACCCCCTTGCAACCAAGCTTTTTGCAAAATTAATGATTTTGGTACAATTTTCAGAGCCTTTGGCATTCTTCTTTGTTAGGTCATAGTTCATCCAGGCGGCGACCAAAGGATTTTCCTTGGCATATTCTTCGAAAGCTTTGGGATCAAAATCCCAATTGGGGGTCAGATCAAGACCGAGCCCAACGACGTCGATACCTGCTAAATTCACCACGTAATCTATCATGTCCAACAAATCTTCGATGGATGGATGGATACCTTCTTTCACCTGTGAGATAGGGGCAAAACTACATATCCCCATAAAGCCGCCTTTTTCAGCTAAAGCCAAGATCTGTTCATCGGTTTTATTGCGGGGGTGATCCATCATGGAGCGTGGGTTTGCATGCGTAAAAGCTACGGGTTTTTGTGAATGTACAATGGTGTCCATAACGGTATTATCGCCGCAATGGGAAACATCGATAAGAACGCCAACCCTATTCATTTCTTCGACAAGTTTTTTTCCTGCTATAGTTAATCCTGCATCTTTGTCGACACCTGCTGATCCAAAATAGTTTTGTTTGAGGTAGGCTAATTCAATAATCCGCATTCCTAATTGATGAAAGGCATTAACCAGTTTTACACAGTTTTCAGGGTTGTGATCTTCTAAGTAACGCAGGTCTTGTGACCCCAAAATAATCCCGACTTCTCCATTCCTCTTAGCTTCAACGATATCGTCTGCTGTCCGTATAATTTTGACAATATTATTTTGTTCTAGTTCGAGCCAGAAGGCAATTCTTAATAATGCCTCCTTTACTTCGTCCTCTGGAGCCATAGCGGTAAAATGCGTAGCCGTTACTCCCGAATCTTTTAATGTGGCCGGATAGTTAGGATCAAGAAGTGTTGGCCCATAAGTTAAGCCTTCGATAACAATAGTCTTTTTATAGACTTCCTCGGCTCTTTTTTCTTCTTCATGAGTTAATTCTCCGATCACCTTTTTTCTGGACATATTTCCAAACCTCCTTATGATTTTAATTGCCATTTGATAATATTCATACCATTACTAATTTTCTTCCTTTAATTGCGGTTGTCTTATTAATGGCGGAATTAACCTAATTTCGGATTTGAGTAATTGCCCAATCTCATCACATCTACTATGAGACATTCGTTCACTGGTCGAAGCTACTGTTATAGAAGCGATACATTCATTATTTGCGTTAAAAATAGGTGCAGCGATACCGGTAACACCTTGCGCGAAATGACCTTCGCTTCTGGCATAACCAAGTTCACCGGCCAGCCCGACAAGGTGTTTTATCGTCTCAATTGACACATCATGTCTGGCATAGCGAAGTTCATTGTTAGAAAGAATCGTCTCAATTTCACTGTCCGCCCGGAAGGCCAGAAGGGCGACGCCGGAGGCCCCCACGCCAATTGGCAGACGCCTGCCAACATCAAAATGAATGCGTATTGAATTCGCACCTTCAACTCGATCAATACAAAGGCTGTCGTAGCCTGAACGAACGATCAGATATGTCGTATCATTGGTTTCTTGGGCAATATTTTCTAAGGTCGTCCGGTATGTATTTAAAATGAGGGAAAATTCGCTTGATTTTGCAAGTGAATGGAACTCGAAACCAAGATTGTAGAGTTTTGTATTCGGATCATGTGCCACAAACCCTTCTTCAACAAGGACAGACAGGATTCTACTTACTGTGGTCACATGCAACTCAGTGCCCGCCGCGACCTTTGACAGTCGAACACCACGCTCGTTGTACATGGCAACATAGCGCAATATCTTTATGGTTCTGCGGACACTTTGGGCGCCGCCTTGCTTGCGAGGATGTTTTTCAATTGCTTTGCGACTACTGCGTTGTGTGTTTGGCATAGGTGAGCCTATCATAACGGTTAAGGTTGTTTGCTATATGAGACCTTTGCAAAACACCCCCTTTTGCCCAATTTCTGTGTTAGGCTCAAATTTTGGCACGCAGTGAAGCTTTAGCGCTATCCTCAAAATACTACATGTATTCCTGTGGTTAAAATTTTCGCCTGCCTTGAACTTGAACAAAATTGAGCATTTTTCAAAGGTCTCTAGGAAGTGGACCCCAAGTCAAGGACAATTTTTTCCTAAATTAAGGTGCGCTTCT